>JBKCJY010000304.1:0-18810 GCA_046301455.1 Chitinophagaceae bacterium
CCAGTGTATTTTAACCCCAGTTTCGTTTGAATGGTAATAAAAGAACCTTCGGTATAGCGCATTATAGTTCTGCCATCTTTGCGCAGCAGCAGTTGGTTGTATTGAGCAGTTGCAGTAATGCAGCATGCAATAAACAGTAGAAGGAAAGACAGTTTCATTATGTTACAAAAGAACAGCTTGAGATTAAAAATGTTTGTTAAGAAAAAGAAAACGCAAATCTTTTTTTCGATTGTGCATTTAAAGAAAGAGCCATCAAAACAATTAACGCTTATAAAAAAGTAATCCTACAATCAACACCACTCCAAATCCAATTAATATAAGCCCGCTCAGTTGGTTGATACGGTGAATCACGTTTGCAGTTAAACGGCTGCGGAGCTTACCTGCCAGAAATACTTTTAATAAATCAGCAGCAAAAACAACACCTAAGCATGTAGCAAATAAAACAAGTCGGTCATCAATCGTCATAGCAGCAAAGGCTGTGGCCCATGTAAACCAAAATGCAATCACACCCGGGTTGAGGGTATTCATAAAATAGCCTGCAAAGAAAATTTTAATATAGTCGCTCACTTTCAAATGATGATGCGGTGAAATACCATCATCAGCCAATTTTACTTTTTTAAAGAACAGAAAATAAACGCCAATGATGATGAGCAGCACAGAGCCACTCATGCCAATGATACGTTCAAATCTGAGAAGACGATTAAACAATTCTGTAAATACATTGCTGATGAGCACCAGCGTTATATCACTTGTAGCCACCCCAAAAATAAAACTCAACCCTCCCCGTTGTCCGTTATTAATACTTTGTTTGATGATAGAAAAAATAACAGGCCCCACTGATATGGCGAGTAATAAACCCAGAGCTAGTCCTTTTACAACAGCTTCCTGCATAAGCTGTAAAATAGTTTACTACATCCACAAACACAAATAAAGAACTTCTAAATTCGCAGTAACCCGTTCAAATGCTTACAGCAAAACAAACAGAAAGAAAAAAATAACTCATTCAGATACTGCAAGTGCAGCAGCAATACCTGTCAGGGCTTAACACCACTGCTGAAGAAAAAGAACAGGGCTTTGTAACCATGCATCATAATTTGGAAAAGCTGCATCGCCTACATGCATTAGCAACATCAGTTATTATAAAAGGTAGTGAAATAGTTATTGCTTATGCATTTGTAATGCTTACACAGGCGGGAAGTTTAATTCCTGAATTGAAATCGATGTTTGAAAAACTGGAATCACTTTCTTGGAACGACAAACCATTACAGCAATACCGGTATTATGTGATGGGTCAGGTATGTGTTGATAAACCTTACCGAGGACTGGGCGTGTTTCAAATGCTCTATGATAAACATAAAGAACTGATGCAACCTTATTATGATTTTGTAGTAACTGAAATTGCTACCCGTAATACAAGGAGCATCCGTGCACATGAGAAAGTGGGGTTTGAATTACTGCATCGCTTTAGCGATGAAAAAGAAGAATGGGATATTGTAGTGTGGGATTGGAGTTGAGGCCAAGTTGCCGGCTTCCATTTAATTATTTTTCAACTAAATTGTTTCTCTTTTGTTATTTGATGAAACTATTTTTTACTTTTTTTGATTCATGTATTTAATGAAATTATTCCGCATCAGCACAGCATTGTTCTTTTCTTCTTTTTTCTTCCTGAACGTTTCTGCTCAAAAGAAAAGCTTCTTTCGTAAACTTAATTTGGATACACTAACAAACCGTAATCTCCGCTTTTTACCATTGCCCAGCATTATTGTAACTCCTGAAACAGGTTTGAAAGGCGGTGTGTTTGTTGATTATTTTTATAAAACGAAATCAGCAAAAGGAAAAGATGTGCGACCAAGCTTAAGCTGGGCGCAGGTTTTGTACAGCACACGAAGACAATTTACAGCAGAAGCATATACCTCAACTTATACATCCAAAGAAAAATATTACATCTTCTTTCGAGGTGGCTTCATCAGCAATTACGAACGATACTGGGGCTTAACAGCATCATCAGTTGCAAATAATGAATTTGCTGAGGTTACTTATAACAGAGTGTATGCAACAACACGAGTACAGCGAAATATGGGTAACAAATTATTTGTCGGTGTTAATTTGTATTACAGCGATTATTCAAAAAATAAATTTTTGCAGAAAGAAGGCGTTGCGGCAACACCGCCACCGGGTAATAACAATTCAAGAATATGGGGCGTTGGTTTTTCTTTTACGGCTGATAAAAGAGATAATCAATTCAGTCCCACCAAAGGTTTTTTTGCTGATGCAACTGTAATTACTAATTACGATTTGCAAAATAGCAGCTATGCGTATACACTCATGAGTGCAGATGTGCGGAAGTATAATGAAACAGGGAGGCATATTTTTGTAAACCAGGTTTTATTTTCATTAGCTACAGATGAAATGCCTTTCTTTGAAAAAGCAAGAATGGGCGGCTCTAATCTTATGCGTGGTTTTTTCCAGGGGCGATTTCGTGATAATAATCTTTGGGCTATGCAAACAGAATACCGTTACAAGCTTAATCGTTTTTTAAAGCTGGCACTGTTTGCATCTGCAGGGAATACAGCGCCCACTATCAATTCCATTTTTTCACAACAGATACAAGCAAGCGGTGGAGTTGGGCTAAGGTTATTGATTAATAGAGAAAAGAATATTTATTTCCGCAGTGATGTGGCAGTTACGGGTAACGGAATGCTTGGTTATTATTTCAGAATTGGAGATGCGTTTTGATTTTACGGGGTGTTTGTTTGTACAGCTAAAAACTTCTTCCAATCATCCAGCATCTTTCCCTTCAGAACTCTTGGAAATTTATGCTGGCCGCCTATTTTACCTTTACTGGCCATAAACTTCATAAAACAATCTTCACTTAAAATATCTAAGTACACCTCTTTTAATGCGCTGTTACGTTCAACGGCATAATCATCATTTATTTCCTTTAAGGCATTATCAATTTTAATACGCAGTTCATCACTGTTCACACGGTCATCACAGGCAACATACCAGTGGTGTGCAAAGAAATTACCATGCGGCTCACCTACAACGGTGTATTCTGGAATAGAGATATTTAATTCTTCACTCACAAGCTGTATGGCTTTGTTCATATTATCAACACTCAAATGCTCGCCCACCAAAGAAAGAAAATGCTTGGTGCGACCGGTAATCACAATCTCACAATGTTCTTTATCCGTAAACTTAATGGTATCACCAATCAAATAACGCCATGTGCCTGCACTTGTACTAATCAACAGTGCATAATCTTTTCCTTCTTCCACTTCATGGATCATCAATGCTTCTGCATCGGGCTTGATGTTTCCATCAGCATCAAAGTTTTTATCTTCAAACGGAACGAATTCTAAAAAGATGTGTTCATTTGTTACCAGCTTCATGCCTTCTGCATCCTGTCTGCTCTGATAGGCAAGAAAGCCTTCACTTGCCAAATAGGTTTCAATATAAATAAGTGGTTTACCAATTAATTTTTCAAAACCATGTTTATAAGGTTCAAATGAAACACCACCGTGTACAAAAAATGCAAGATTGGGCCAGATGTCGTGAATGGTTTTTAATTTGTAACGTTCAATAATCATTTCCATACACATCTGTATCCACGCAGGCACACCCACTACAAAACCAATGTCCCAGTTGGGTGCTTCGTTTACAATGATTTCTAATTTTTTATTCCAATCTTTTGTTTTGGCAATTTGTTTGCCCGGTTTGTAAAAAGGCGAAAACCAAAAAGGCATTTTCTTGGCAGTAATACCGCTTAAATCACCGGCATAATAACCTGGTCCTTTTTGTAAATCTGTACTACCACCCAGCATCAACCAGCCTTTACTCACACTTCGTACAGGTAAGTTTTCATAATTACGCAACGTGAGCAACTGCTTGATCATTACAATACGGTTACCCTTCATTAAATCATTGGTAATGGGAATGTATTTGCTTGCTGCTTCACTGGTGCCGCTGCTCAACGCAAAGAATTTAATTTTGCCCGGCCAGCACACATCCGTATGTCCTTCCAAAGTTTTGTGCCACCACTCGTTGTAAATTTTATTATAGTCATGTATAGGAACCAGTTGCTGAAATTTTTTGCCTGGGTGACGGCTGTTTAAAATTTCATCAAACTGGTAACGCTGACCAAACTCTGTTTGTACTGCTTTCTTCAACAGTTTCTTCAATGCTTTTACCTGCTGCCTTTTGGGAGAGTTCACCGGCAGATTGAGCGCCCTGCTGATGCTTTTTGGAAGATGAATATCTATTAGCGACATACTGGCAAACTTGTTGCAAACAAATGTACTGCAATAGAAGGTATTAAAGTAATGGAAAATCGTTTTTATACAAATGGAAAGACGGGCTAAGAGGTTAATTAGGAGAAGTAGTTAAGGAAGAAATACATTTTTTGAACAGGCTTTTGTTTTTCATGTCATCGCCCCTTGCCTTTGAATCATCCAGTGAATGATTCACACTCTTGCACAGCACTTCAAATGGTATCATCAAAGCTCAACGGCAAATCCTGTTTTGTTCTTGGAGTTACTGCCCACCATGCTCTTGCTTGCATGTGCATGTACACATACAAGCAGTTTACTGCCGTGCTTTCGTGTAAATGCAATCAGATCTTTAAATGAACGTTTTTCGCCTTCACAAACTATTACTGCATCAGTTGATGTTATCTTTTGTTCAAACAATGTTTCATCACCCACACCTTTTATAGTTATCTTTTGTAATTGTTTTGCGTCTGTTTCATTGCCCAGCACAAAAAAGGAAGAAGGTGCTGCTGTTTTTCTATCGGCTATAAACATCTGCTTTGCTCCGCTTACAACGCCGCTCATCAATACTGCGGCTTTAATAAGCATGTTCATCAATCCATTGCTGAAATCTTCTTTGTGTTTGTTTACAAACTGCAACATGGCTTTGTAAAAGCGCTTTGTGTATGTTGCAGAACTTTTTTGAGTGCTCTCTCCTTTGAAATGAATGATGGTAGTGCCGCTGAAATAATAATTCTTGTAAAACCCCGAACCTTGTTTTGCTTTGGTGATGCGGTAACTCAAATCAATATCTTCAGCATACATAAAAAAGCTTTCATCAAAACCACCTGTTTGCTCAAGTACTTCTTTACGCACCATCATAAAGGCGCCGCTCAATACCTCCACTTCATGTGTTTCATGCGCACTTAAATGCCCGAGATGATAGCGTGCAAAAGTTTTTGAACGTGGAAACAAACTGCTCAACCCGCTGAGTTTATAAAACGAGGCAGCTGATGAAGGAAAAGCACGTTTGCTTTCAGGTAAAAAATTTCCGCTGCCATCAAACATGCGTACACCCAATGCACCTGCATCTGCATGCGATTGAAAAAACGAAATACAGCTTGTAAAACTGTCTTCAGCCACAATCGTATCAGGATTGAGAAATAAAACAAATTCACCTTTTGCTTTTTGCAGCGCAAGATTGTTGGCTTTTGCAAAACCAAGGTTTTCATTACTCCATATAAATTGTACTGTAGAAAATTTTTGAGCTAAATATTCTTTACTTCCGTCATTTGATGCATTGTCTACAACAAATACTTCTGCATTCAAACCCTCTACTGCTTTGTGCACAGAACAAAGGCATTGCTCCAGAAAATATTTTACGTTGTAGTTTACGATGATGACTGAAAGTTGCATAAGGCTTCAAATCTACATTCTAAAATCTAAAATCGGCATTCCAAGGCTATCTTTGCACATGCTTAAACAAACCCTCATAGAAGCTACACGTGCAGGCGCTGAACAATTGGTTCATTTTTATGATAAAGAATATACCGTATCACACAAAGAAGGTGTAAATAACCTGGTTACGGAAGCCGATCATGCTTCGGAAAAAGCCATCATCAACACCATCAAACACAAATTCCCAACTCATTTTATATTGAGCGAAGAAACAGGCGAACTGGCGCAGGATTCAGAATATAAGTGGATCATTGATCCGATTGACGGCACCATCAATTTTTCAAAAGGTATTCCTATTTGCTGTGTAAGTATTGCAGTTGAAAAAAACGGGCAAATGATTTTGGGTGCGGTGTATAGTCCGTTTCTAAATGAATTCTTTTTTGCAGAACGAGGGCAAGGAGCTACACTCAATGATAAAAAGATACAGGTGAGTACTCAAAACCAAGTGATTAAAAGTTGTTTGGTTACAGGATTTCCTTACACCTACTTAGATATGGAAAACGGACCATTGCAGGTGTTTGAACGCTTGATTCGCAAAGGCGTTCCTGTACGCAGATTGGGAAGTGCTGCCTTAGATTTGTGCTGGGTAGCAGCGGGCCGTTTTGATGGATTTTATGAACACAAGTTGCAGGCGTGGGACAGCGCTGCCGGTTTTCTAATCGTTGAAGAAGCTGGCGGAAAGGTGACCGATTTTGAAAATGAATACTACTCACCCTACCAACCGCATCTGGTGGCAACAAATGGTGTGATACATGATGAATTGATTGAAGTAATTAATAACAGAAAAATATTATAAACAATGAGTGAAGGAAGAACAGAAATTTCAAGTCTTGGTGAATTTGGATTGATAGAACATCTCACCAAAAACATAGAATTTCAAAATTCATCAACCATACTGGGTGTGGGCGATGATGCAGCCGTAATTGATCATTTTGGGAAACAAACTGTTATCACAACTGATCTGCTGGTAGAAGGTGTGCATTTTGATTTGATGTACACTCCACTCAAACATCTGGGTTATAAAAGTGTGGTAGTAAATGTGAGTGATCTCTATGCCATGAATGCAACGCCCACACAAATAACAATGAGCATCGCCATCAGCAACCGGTTTAGTGTGGAAGCGATGGATGAATTGTATGATGGTATTTATGCAGCCTGTGAAGAATATGGAGTGGATCTCATTGGCGGCGATACCACTTCCTCACCCAAAGGATTGGTGATAAGCGTAACCGCACTGGGTGAAGTAACACCCGATACGTATGTAAAAAGAAGTGACGCACAGGTAAATGATTTGATTTGTGTAACCGGTTACCTGGGAGGTGCTTATTTAGGGTTGCTGTTACTGGAACGTGAAAAGAAAATTTTTCTGGAAACAAAAGGTGTACAGCCGGATTTAGAAGATCGTTCATACATCGTAGGCCGTATGCTCAAGCCCGAAGCAAGAAAAGACATCATTGATTTTTTTGATAAAGTACAATTAGTACCCACCAGTATGATGGACATCAGTGATGGGCTCAGCAGTGAAGTGTTGCACATCTGCAAACAAAGTAATGTGGGTGCTGTACTGTATGAAGAAAAGATTCCCGTCCATCCTGATACCAAAGAATTTGCTTATAAGCTTGAAATAGATCCCACCGCCTGTGCGTTAAGTGGTGGCGAAGATTATGAATTGCTGTTTACCATTGCCCAGGCAGATTATGAAAAGATAAAAGAAATCAACGGCATCAGTGTCATTGGTTATGTTGCTGAAGAAAAAGAAGGGGCCACCATTATTACCAAAGGCGGTAATAAACACAAACTGGTAGCACAGGGCTGGAATGCTTTTTCAAAATAAATGCATGGGGAAAACATCCTTTAAAAGTTTCAATATATTAAAAATCTTAAGCCGTGGTTGGTTTGTTCACCAGCCACTTCCATATGTATTCTTTATACTTTTCTTGAGCTCCTGTGCTGTAAGCAACAATTTTACGCCTGAAAAAAAATACAGTCCAAAGCAGTTGAAAGAAGATGTGCAGGCGATGGAACAAACACTCAAGCGCAATCACCCTTCATTATACTGGTACAACAGCAAAGAAACAATAGATTCCTCTTTTGCCAGAGCATATGTAATTGTAAAAGATTCGATGAATGAAAATGCGTTTAAGAATTTAATTGCTGAAACTATTTTTCCCATACGTTGCGGACACACCAGTGTGCGCCACTCAGGCCAATGGAATAAATTTTATGCAGGAAAAGCCCAATCAGGATTTCCGCTGAACTTAAAGGTTGCGGATGACAGCACACTCATTATCACCAACAATTTCAACCGCAGGGACTCATTGCTTAAAACGGGAATGAAAATTATAAGCATCAACAAGTATTCATCCAAAGAAATTATTGATACGTTGTTTCCGTTGGTTGCGATTGATGGTAATGCAAAAAATTTCAGCTACCAAAATATCAGTAATAATTTCAGGAGTTATTTCAACAGTCGTTTTCCTGATGAAAAAAATTTTACAGTTGCGTATATTGATTTCAAGGGCAACCTTAAATCAACAACGGTTGCAGCATTACCAACAGCAAGAGACACAACACGCAGAGCAATAACAACTCCGCAGCCGCAACCAGTACCACAGCCGCAAATTTCACAACGTCGCAGAAGGATCAATGCTATTCGCAGTTTCACAATTGATAGTACAAGGCAATTTGCAACACTCCGTATTGTAAGTTTTACACGCCCGCTAAAACGTTCATTCCTGCACAGGAGTTTTAAGCAGTTGGAGCAAAAGCAAATCCCTAATCTTATAATTGATGTGCGAAATAATGGCGGCGGTTTAATTAAAAAATCACTGTTGCTCACAAAATATATTGAGCAGGAAACATTTCAGTTTACTGATTCTGTATTTGCCGCAATACGCCGCATCCGTTCTGATATAAAAGTGAAAAAAAAATTTGTAAGTAACCTGGGCATGTTTTTTCTGAATCGTAAAGAAAAGATCGACCGGTACCGGTTTGCTTTTTTTCAAAAACCTTTTCAACCAAAGCGCAATAACTACAAAGGACAGGTGTATGTTTTAACCGGTGGTTATTCTTTTTCGGCCACTACCATGTTTTTATCCAATGTAAAAGGACAAAGCAATGTAACACTGCTCGGCGAAGAAACGGGCGGCGGTTATTATGGTAATAACGGTGTGTTTATTCCTGAAATGATTTTACCAAATACAAAACTCAGAGTGCGTTTGCCCTTGTATAGAATTATAAATAACAAAAGTATTCCCTTTAACGGCAGCGGCGTACCGGCAGATGTGGAAGTAAAAGCTACAAGTGAAAGCATACGATTGAATAAGGACCCGAAGATGGAGAAAGCAGTGGAGATGATAAGGAATAAACAATAGCAAAAAATAGCACTGTATGCAAATACTTAAATGCTGATTTGAAAATCATCACCATCCTTCAAAAACGGAAGCTTTGTTCGTATTTCTTCGAGTTCATCTTTTGAAAGTGTAATGGTGTGTACATCTTCTTCATGTTCTTTTTCATACAACACATCACCCATGGCATCAACAACCATACTGTTGCCGCTGTGATAAATTCCATTACCATCATCACCTACACGGTTTACACCGATAACATAGCATTGATTTTCGATAGCCCTTGCCTGCAGTAAAGTACGCCATGCATGCTTTCTTCTTTCAGGCCAGTTGGCAACATAAATGAGTACATCATACTCAGGCGCATCATTGGTTTGCTGGCGTGCCCACACAGGGAATCGTAAATCATAACATACCTGTAAGTTTATTTTCATGCCGTTAACGGATGCAATCAATCGTTTACTGCCTGCCTTGTAATGTGCATCTTCTCCTGCAAATGCAAAGAGATGACGCTTGTCGTAGTAAGCGTGTTGACCGTTGGGTAACATCCAGATGAGTCGGTTGAAATATGAATCTTGCTCTTTAATGATAACACTTCCTGTTAAAATAATTTTATTTTCAGAAGCAATACGTTTCATCCATTCAACAGTGGGGCCATTCATTTCTTCAGCAAGCGGTTCAGGTTTCATACTGAACCCTGTTGAAAACATTTCGGGTAGTACAACAATTTGTGTGGCATGTTGTATTCCTTTTATTTTTTGCTCCAGCATTTGCAGGTTGGCTGCTTTATCTTCCCAATGTAATTTGGATTGTATAAGTGTAAATGAAAGATGATTCATAATGCTGTGCTTTAAGAAATTATTGAAAGCGATATGTAAGTCCGATACTTCCCCAGTGTTCACCTCTTTTCATGATGCTTCCTTCTTTTGTACGGAGGGTATAATACCACCTAAAACCCATTCTGTTCCCGGTGAACATGATGCCTGTTTTTGTTTGGAATACAATGGGTTTAATACCGGTGGTAAATAACCCCTTATCTTTTATAAACATGCCTCCTTGTAATGTAGCATTATAAGCATTGTATTGCAGTACAGGTTCCAAAAAAAGGATAAACTCATTACGTTTAAACGTTTTTGATGGGCCTCCCAGGTTACCACTCCAGTAGCCGCTTTCGTTTTCACTGTTGAGCCAGCCGGTTTTTAATAGCAGGCCCGCTGATGCGTTGGTAAAGGTGTTACCAACCATTGCTTTTGTAACTGTGTGCAATGAAATGTTTTTTTTCGGAGCTGATTTTATAAGCGAATGATAATATGCTGCTGAAAAGTTGATACCTGCTTCATTGTTTAGCTGGTATTCCCAGCCAAATACTTCATACAAACCGATGAGTTTATGCCAACCCTGTTGAATCTGGCGGCCACGTGCACCCGGGCCCATAATGCCCAATGTAACATCATATTGCAATACGCTTTGGTTTGTTTTGATTTGTGTGATGCCTGCACTGGCACTGAGCCATCCCGCATAAGGCCGGTCCATATTGGCTAATACATCCTGTAAAGATTTATTATTTACATATGGATTATACACTTTGTGTGCCGCTTCAAAACGCATTATTTTTTTAGCAACGCTGTTTGATATTGGTTTTGCCATGCGGTTGTACTGAATAATAAATCCATTACTGTAGTAACGGTCAGTTAATTCAAGATCGTAATTATCATTATCAGTAATTACTGATATTTCCTGTGTAAAGATTTTCTGCTCTTGTGCAAGAGTTGTTACAGAGTATAACAAAAACAGGAACAGGATAAATATTTTGTGCATGCTGCAAAATACAAAATCAATCTATGTTGTGGATGAATTGCTGAATCATTTGTAATTCAAACCCTTTCTGCATAAGGTAATCCTGCAGTTTTCGTTTGCGTATGAAATGATTCGTTTCAGAGCGGAGTGTTTTCAGTTTTTCTTCATACAGTTTGCGGAGTGTTTTTTCGTACGACTCATCATCAATTGCTTTCAACGCTTTTTTGATGCAATACTCACTTACTCCTTTTTGTTTGAGCTCGTATTTTATTTTTACACGTCCCCATTGTTTCATCCGGAATTTGCCGCCTGCAAACTGTATAGCGAAACGTTCTTCATTGAGATAGTCTTCATCAATCAACTGTGTGAGCAGTTGCTCCACATCAGTTTTGTATAAACCAAACGAATAGAGTTTTTCTTTTACTTCACTGTGGCAACGCTCCTGGTAAGCACAATAATGTTTTGCTTTTTGAAAAGCCTGTTCTTTGGTGAGTTGCTTGCGGTACATATCTTTCAAAGATAAGCTACTACGATTTTTGATTTGTTTATTGGTACTTTTGCCAACCGGAATATTATGGATATCCTTCTCACCACACTTAATGCCAAATACATTCATATGAATTTAGCCATACGGTTATTGTATGAGCTGAATAAACAGGATGAACGACTGCATTGGAAAGAATTCACCATACGGCAAAAAGCGGAAGATATAGCCAAAGAATGTGCAGCTTATGAAGTAGTGGCATTCAGTTGTTATATCTGGAACATCACTCAAACATTGAACGTTGCAAGAGCTGTCAAAAACATCAACCCCCACACAAAAATTTTGTTGGGCGGACCCGAAGTGAGTTATGAGTGGGAAGAAATGATAAAAGAAGAGTGTGTAGACTATATCATTACCGGTGAAGGGGAAATTCCATTTCATGAATTCCTGAATCATTATCCGGATGTTTCAATGGTTCCCAATTTAGCATGGAAGAAAGAAGGTGAAGTAAAATATATGGAACGGGATACCATGTATGATATGAGCAATTTCATAGGTGTCAATCCATATATCAATGAATCGGCGGAAGAATTGTACAATAAAGTAAGTTATATTGAAACAAGCAGGGGATGTCCTTATAAATGTGAGTTCTGCCTGGCAAGTTTAGATAATAAGGTCCGGTATCTGCCAATGGCTGATATCAAAGCCAATCTGCTTTACCTCATGCAGCATGGACGTGTGATCAAATTCCTTGATCGTACGTTTAATATGAAGCGTGATTTCACATTGGAGGTGTTTCAGTTTATACTTGATCATCACAAGCCCGGCAATGTATTTCAGTTTGAAATAACGGCTGATATTCTGCATCCTGATATCATTCAGTTCATCAATGAAAAAGTGCCAAAAGGGTTGTTTCGTTTTGAAATTGGTATTCAAACCGTCAATCAAAAGGTAAACCTGGAAGTAAGCCGCAAACAGAGTTTTGAAAAAACAAAAAGTATAATTGCGCAAGTGCGGGATAAAGTGGAACTGCACCTGGATTTGATTGTGGGTTTACCATTGGAATATTATGATGATATCAAATACAGTTTTGAAGAAGTATTCAAACTTTTTGCGCCGGAACTGCAGTTGGGCTTTCTCAAATTTTTAAAAGGTACGCCCATGCGTTTTAAAACGGAGCAGCATGGGTACAAATATGATCCCGTTGCACCGTATCAGATTATTGAAAGTAAATATCTGAGTAAAGAAGAACTGGCCAATATTACTTTGGTAGAAGAAGCATTGGAAATATATTGGAACAAACCAAGAGCCATCAACACCTTAAAATATATAACCGTCTATTACAGTGTTTTTGATTTTTTACTCGGCCTCGGCTCTTATTTTCAACAGCATTCCAACTTTCATAAACATGAGTTAAAGGATGTGTATCAACTCATCTATGATTTTGCAAAACAAAACTATGCAGCAGATGAAGTGTTGTTACAACTAATTACCATTGACTACTATCTGCATCATAAAATAAAACCGCTCGGTTTGTTTTACAAAGAGGTTAACAGCAGCGTTAAATCACAACTCATTGAATCAAACAAGCTCAATCATCATAAGTTTCGCTATGTAATACTGCCTGTAAGTTTTAACTGGCAGGAATTTATGCAGTATAATCACATCATTAAAGACGAGGCCGTGCTGGTGATTGAGTATAATGGCAAAAAAGAACCTGCAATAATAAACGGAATTAAGACAGAGAAGTAACTGGTTGCTTCCACACTACTTTATTCTTTTTCCCTGCGTAGTAAATGATAACCCCTGTCCTCCTGCGGTAGAAATCATCACCGCTTCAAACAATGGTTCGGGAGCTGTGGATTTTATTTTCCAGTCGAATATAAAATTAGCACCACTGCCGCCGGCATTGTCTTTTTGTTCAATTACAATTTCAGCAGTCTCCATGGGAACAATAAAGATGGGCTTTGTAATATAGTTGCGAACAGATGTGCCACTTGTATTAAAATATTCAGCTTTAAATATGTACAACGTATCAGTTATACTGGTGTTTCGCATGCTGATGGTGGCGGTTAAATCTGTAATTTTTTCTTCAGTTAAACTGTAGATATGTGAGTACACAGAAAGATAGGTGCTGCTCATCTTTAAAGAATCTGCAGCACTTACATTGGCCATATGTTTGCTCTGGTCAATAACGAAAGATGACGTTGTTTTTTTATCCTCATTACAGGCAATCAATATTGTTGTGATGAGAATCAAAGTGAAAACTTTCATACTGATGAATTTCTTTTCCGAATATACCAAAATCCTGCTCAAAAGAAAAGCGGTTTTTTAGCTGTATTCACAGCATATGGACAAACATAAATAATTCATCATTTATGCAGTAGCTATCGTCTCACTGCTTTTGCTTTTACAATTGCTGTAATACAGATTCTTATTACTCCGCCACTCGTATGAGTTGTATATTTTTTTCATTGCCCTCATCTTTACTGATCTGGACATTTGGCTGGCATTGGAACTTATGAAACCTCAAACAAAAATTGAAATGGTGGTAGTTGAAAAGCCTGTTTACGAAAAAATTTACTCGGAAGAAGATTTACAGTCCATCGAAATAGAAAAACAGAAACTTGGACTCAGTGGCAGGAAGTTGGAAGTGCTGCAACTGATGGCACAGGGATTAAGCAACCAGCAAATAGCCGATCAATTATTTCTTTCACTTCCAACCGTTAAAACATATACTTCTAACATCTTCTTTAAATCGGAAGTAAAAGGCCGCACACAGTACATTGAAAAATCCAGGCAGTTGAAAATTATAGATTAAACCATCTATCTTTCGTATGATTTTGCATTTTCAGCGGGTATTTCATACTTTGATATGCGGCCTTTGCTTTGAACTCGATCCATCCTAATACCAACAAAAAAGGTATAATATGAAAAAGAATGTTCTTGTATTTGGTATTATTTCAGGGTTGTTAATATCCATTTTCATGTCTGCAAGCATGATCTATGCCAGCAAAAACCCCGATGCAGAACATGGAACAAACTCCATGCTAATTGGTTACCTGAGTATGCTCATTGCGTTCTCCCTCATTTATATGGCGGTAAAAAATTATCGTGATAAGCAAAACGATGGTGTTATCAGTTTTGGAACTGCATTTAAGATGGGGTTATTGATTGCACTCATCGGCTCTACCATGTATGTTATTACGTGGGCATTGGTATATAACCTTTGTTTACCTGATTTTATGGACAAGTATGCGCATGCAATGATCAAACGTGCAAAACCCGAAGAACTTCAAAAAGTTACAGAACAGGCACAGGAGTATAAAGAGATGTATAAGAACCCTTTTATGTTTACGTTTATGACATATATGGAAATCTTTCCAGTGGGTTTGATTGTTTCAATAATAACAGCTTTGATATTAAAACGGAAAACTGCGGTGGTTGCATAAATAAAAAACCGCTGCATTTGCAGCGGCTTTTTATTTAGTATTTCAAGCTTCTTGCTTAGTCTTTAAACAACTTCACCGGCGTACTCTCCACTAGTTTTCTGTAAGCCGCCCATTTCGTGCTCATAAATTCATTCACACGATTCACTGTTTCATTCACCGCTGTTTCGGCTTCACTCATCAAACGATCTGTTTGTGCAGTGGGTGCAGCAAGCTTGTTTCCAATTTCGCCACGTGCATTCATTAAAATGCTTTGTGTAGTAATATCTGCAAAACGGGTAATGCCCTGTCTGTCGCTCGCATTTCTACCGCTGATGCTTTCACGGATCTTCTTGATCTCATCACGGATTTTCTTCGCTTCGCTACGCAAACTATCTGCTTCTTTACCTTCTACTCCACGTAACTGTGCATCCATCTTTGTTAATGTTTCTTCAGCATCAGTAATCTTATCTAGTGCAGCAGTTAATTTATCTGCTGCTGCCTGCCATCTGTCTGTCATTTTCTTTTTAGCATCATATACTTCTCTGGCCATTGGTGTACGTGGATCGCCTTCAACTTTAATCATGGTAGAGTCGCTGGCTTTGCCAAGTGTTACAACCACTTTATACGTACCGGGATAAACAGGCCATCCGCCACCTTGCTCTGCAGCACCGGGTCTTGGCTTAGGGCTGCCGGGCTGACGTGAACCTTTTGTATCAAAGTTCCAGTACATACGGTTGAAACCACTGTCTGCTTTTACTTTAAACGAACGGAGTTGTTTACCTGCTTCATCAAATATTTTCACCATCGCACTGTCAGCTTTTGCTTTGCTGGTATCAGCCGCATGGTTTACAAAGAAAGAAACCATCGCTCCTCTTCTTCTGTTCTCGCCTTCATACAAACCCCAAGTGCTCCACTCATAACCCGGAGCATTTCTGTAATTGGCCTGATAAGCAGTTGGAGCATCAAATACTTTTACTTTATTCGCATGATTAGCTCCGTTAGCTTTGGCTACGGCACGCAGCGGACGGATATCATCCAAAATCCACAACGCCCTTCCAAATGTTGCAATGGCTAAATCTGCTTCTCTTTCTTGTATTGCTAAATCATAAGTTGATACACTTGGATAACCATTTTTCCATTGCTGAAAATTTTTGGCATTATCAAAGCTCACCCACAGTCCATGCTCTGTGCCTACAAAAATCAAATTGGGTTCTGCAGGATCCTGTATCATACACAAGGCATAACCTTTCAATCCTTTATTAGCCAGAATATTTTCCCATGTTTTACCAAAATCTTTTGTTCTGAAAATGGTAATAGCAAAATCACCTCTGCGGTAATCATTGCTCACTACAAAAGCTTCACCTTCATTATAACGGCTTGCATGTACCTGTGTGATCCATGCACCCGTGTTCATACCTGTGATTTTACCACGGAAATTGGTCCATGTTTTACCTCCATCCTGTGTCAGTTGTACATTTCCATCATCTGTACCCACCCAAATTACATTACGGTTGAGTGCAGAAGGTGCAATAGCAAGGATCGTTGTATGATTTTCAGCACCTGTAATATCAAGTGTTAATCCGCCTGTTTCTTCTTTTTGATATTCCGGATTGTTCGTTGTTAAATCAGGAGAAATAATTTCCCATGTAGTACCACGGTCTTTACTTCTGTGCAGGAACTGACTTCCGTAATAAACAGTATTCTTATCAAACGGATCCAGTGCAATACCGCTGTTCCAGTTAAAGCGCATTTTCTTCCTTGCTTCAGGAGCAGGTGGTTTTACAAATTCAGATTGACCGGTTGCAATATTATAACGTCCCACATTTCCACCCTGGCTCATGGCATAAACCCATTTGCTGTCGTTGGGATCTGGCACTACATCAAAACCATCACCACCCCACAAGCTTTCCCAATAATAGTTGCGGATGCCGCCATCAATCCATGTATAGGCAGGACCACGCCAACTACCGTTATCCTGCAATCCACCCATTACATTATAAGGAAGTTCATTATCAACATTAATATGATAGAATTGTCCGAAAGGTAATTGCTCATCAAAGCGCCATGTATAACCACGGTCTTTACTGATGCCGATACCACCATCATTACCTTCAATGATTAAGTTTTCATTTGTGGGATGAATCCACCATGCATGATGATCAGGATGAATACCATTGTAAGGAATCAACGTAGTAAATGATTTACCGCCATCTTCACTCAATGTTACAGTTGAATGAATATCATAAATGCGGTTTTCATTTTTGGGGTCTACATAAATTTCATTGTAATAGAAAGGACGATCAGTTACCTGTGCAGGATCGCTGTTTACCAGCTTCCATGTAAAACCACCGTCTTCACTTTTATAAAAACCATTCTTGGTTGCTTCTACTTTTGCATACACATTATTGGGGCGTGAAGGTGCAAAGGCCAAACCACAACGACCGATTGGATCTGCAGGAAGTCCATCTTCTTTGCTCAGCTTCTTCCAGTTTTTACCACCATCAACGGTAATGTAAATACCACCACCGGGTCCACCACTGTTAAAGTTCCAAGGCTTGCGCTGGTGCTGCCACATGTTGGCAATCAATTTATTGGGGTTGGATGGGTCCATGATCAACTCAGCACAACCGCTGGTATCATTGGTGTAGAGAATACGCTCCCATGTTTCGCCTCCGTTCGTTGTTTTATAAACGCCACGATCCGGATGGATGCCATACGGATTACCGATAGCTGCTGCATAAACAGTATTGGGATTAGTAGGATCAATGATGATGCGATGGATGTTTCTTGTTTTTTCAAGTCCCATGCGCTTCCATGTTTTACCACCATCGAGGGTTTTGAAAATACCTTCGCCCAGGTTAAGCGAGTTACGGGGATTTCCTTCACCTGTACCTACCCACATCACCGCCGGGTTGCTTTGCTGAATTTTTAATGCACCAATGTTGATGAGAGGTTGCTCATCAAACAATGGTTTCCAGGTAGCCCCGCCGTTATCAGTTTTCCAAACACCGCCACTGGCAGCACCCACAAAAATTACATCGGGATTGGAGTAAAGTGCATCAATTGCAGTAACACGTCCGCTCATACCGGCCGGGCCAATATTACGGGGTTTCATGTTTTTAAATTGCTCCAGCTTTACCTGTGCATGTGCAAGAACACCTGCGCAAAGCAGGCATAACAAAAAAATTCTTCTCATTACAATTGGTTTTTAGAGTAGTGAAGTTGAGAAAAGAGAAGGGAGTAACAAAATGTTTTTGATGGGTGGTGATGTTGAAACGTAAATATTCATTTCCCGCTCAGTCACTCTTTTTCCCGTTCAATCAAAAGCCAAATTATTTTAACAAACAAATTGGATGTATGTACATATAATATCCCATATTTGCAGTCTAAATCAATTATGAAATGAAGAAATTATTATTTGTGCTGATTGCAGGTGCAGGCATTGCCAGTCTTTCAGCTTTCTTACCTAAGCAAAAAAACATAACAGTTGCTCCTGTAGCTCAAACTCCTACCAAGTGGGTGTTGGATAAAAGCCACTCCAACCTTAAGTTTACTGTAACACACATGGTGGTTTCAGAAACAGAAGGTTCTTTCAAAATTTTTGACGGATCTATTGAGCATACAAAAGCAGATTTGAGTGATGCCAAGATCAACTTCAGCGTTGATGTTAATTCTATCAATACGGATAATGAAAACCGTGACAAGCATTTAAAGAGCGATGATTTCTTTAATGCAGAAAAATT
Organism: Chitinophagaceae bacterium; assembly: GCA_046301455.1. GTDB lineage: Bacteria > Bacteroidota > Bacteroidia > Chitinophagales > Chitinophagaceae > Lacibacter. The sequence continues at coordinate 18,511 of JBKCJY010000304.1, forward strand.
TCCTACAGCTACGTTCGTTGGTAAATCTTTCAAACCACTCGGCGGTAACAAATATGAATTGGTAGGCGACCTTACCATCCGTGATATTACCAAGAGCGTAAAGTTTGATGTGAAGTTTGGCGGTATTGCTACCAGCACACGTGGTGATAAAGCTGGCTTTAAAGCTACTACTACTATCAACCGTTTTGATTACAACCTCAAATGGGACCGTGCTACAGAAGCAGGCGGACTGGTTGTGGGTAAAGAAGTGGAAGTAACTGTTTTACTGGAAATGAACAAGGCGAAAGCCCAGTAATTACT
>JBKCJY010000305.1:0-3726 GCA_046301455.1 Chitinophagaceae bacterium
ACACCGGTAAATGTTGCATATCTGTTTCTGTAAGTAACGCTGTTGTACTGCTTTTTTGCAAATGCCTTTTAACATCTGCACGATAAATTTTTTCAAATTGAAGACTTGTAAAAGCAAGTACAGCAACAAGAAGAATGATAAGATTAGCAACGGCTCCCCATTTTGCATCTTTCCAAACCATTACAATTAAAATTTGAGAAAAGATGACGGCAGGAAGGGCTGCGTAAATCCAATATTGATTTTTAAGCAAAAACAAAATAGTGGCTGCAATAAACAAAAAAGTGGTTAGCATCCATAAACTGCCTGCAGGTTTTGAAATGGGCAGTGTGGGTTGTTTGATTTCACCATAGCCATAGGCTTTTGCAAAACCCATAAAATGGATGAGCCCGTGCATGAGCATGATGAAAAGAAAGAGGTATTTTAACATGGCGCAAAGCTATTGAGTGCAGGCGCAACATAAAATGACCATCAGGAAAGGAGTGATTGATTAAAATCAGGAATTAATAGGCATTGGCTTCTGTGCAGGAATGACTTTTCCATAACAACTTAAAAGTGCAGCACATACGAAGCTGTGCCAGTACACCGCCAAACACTGTAAGCAATGCAACAATGAAAAACACGGTTTGAAAGTTGAATAATTCAGCCAGCCATCCTGCTCCCAGTGCGCCCAGTACATAGCCCATATCTCTCCAGAAACGATACATACTTAAACCTTTTGAACGCTGTACCGGCAGAAGATTTTCAGCTATCACTGTTAAAAAATTGGGATAGACTAATCCTGTACCCAAACCCAGCAATACCATCGATAAAACAACTGCAACTTGAGAAAGTGACATCACCAATAAAAAAATGGCAGCCACCTGCATCAACATTCCCAATGTAATGAGTTGTTTTTTACAAAAATGATCGCCCAGCTTACCTGCAAACAATTGACTAATGCCCCACACAGCAGGATAAACAGCAGTGAGCGCTCCTGCCTGCACCAATGTGTAATTGTGCATCATCAACCATACAGGCAGTAACCCCCAAATAACTCCATCATTCAGATTATTAATGAAACCATTGATGCTCACAGTACCCATATTAAAATGCCTGTAACTTACTTCTTTCCATAAAGAAGAGAAATGTGTTTGCGTACCGCTTTGTTGTTCTGCAGCTGCAAATGAAGATGTATCTTTTATTAATAACCAGCTAAGCAGTAATCCTATTACTGAAAAAAATATGGCCGGCACAAAAGGATAAAAACCTGCACCATACGTATGTGCAATAGTTGTAGCCAGATAACCTGCTAAACCTACTGCTACATAACCTGCAAATTCATTGATGCCCATGGCCAATCCACGATTTTTGGCACCTACCAAATCCACTTTCATAATAACAGTAGAAGACCATGCAAGACCCTGGTTAATTCCCAGTAAAATATTGGCAACTATCACCATCCACCAATCAGAAGCATACATTAAAAGAAACGGAACAGGAAGGGCAACAACCCATCCCATCAACAATACCTGTTTGCGTGTAAAATGCTGATGCAGGTAACCGGTCATTAAATTAAAAACAGCTTTGGCAATACCAAATGCAGCAATAAACGTAAGCAGCACTGTAGTGGATTGCAGATGAAACCGCTCTGCTGCATAATCCGGCATCACTGCCCGTTCCAAACCAACCATTGCACCAACAAATGCATTGGCAATAACCAATAAGATAAACTGACTTCTGTTTTCTTTCAATCCCTGTTGTATGGTTTTACTCTTTTCCAAACCAATAATCAATAATAAAATTAAAGTGATGCATGTCTACTTTGTTGATGATATTTCGTTTTACTTCTAAGTTCTCTTCAAGGTTGCCTTTGTATAAATAAATCAAGCGTAAAGAAGTTCCCTGTAAGAATCCTTTGAACCGGTAACGCAGATCTGCCACCAGGTGATAATAGGATGGCATGCTGTACTTGTTAAGTTTATAATTTGTAGTTGGTGGTACATCATACCATCCGGCTGCCAACAAAGCCTGCCAGTTTTTATTTTTGGGTTGATGTTGTGCTGATAGTACAAATGCATGTACGTCACCTAACCCTTCATTACGTTCACGAACTAAGAATGTATAGAATGGATCCCGGCCCCACTCTCTTGGAAAAAGAAAACGGCCATGTGATGTGATGCGGGTATAATTAGCTGTAAGTGTTGTTGCATTGAGCTTAACACCTGCACGGGAGCTGATGATAAAACTTTTATAGCCCGGCTGCACATACGCTTTTGTAACTTCTGCATTTCCGCCATTACCAACCCGGTTCTGATGGGTGAGTTGTAAACCAACTAATAATTGGTTTTTGGTATTTTGTTTGAAAGGTAAAACCATGTCTGATTGAATCATGGCCGTATTGAAAATATTTTCTACCCAATAATTCCAGAACTGGACTTTAATGATTTCCTGCTTCTGCCATTGTGCATTGAAGACTGCTATACCCTTAGTTTCAAGTTGACCTTTGAAAGCAGAAGGGGCACCAGATTCATTCACCCCAACAGAATACAAACCAATACTGTTACCAACAGTATACCAGCTCACAGTTGAACGTGGTGAAATACCATTAATCCAACCCGCCTGCAGTTTTATATTTTTGAATTCATTCATTTCCAACCACAATCCTTTTTCCATAGTAGGACGCATACGTCCATCCTGCTGATTGATGTGAGGCGTGTTGAGGTATTGCTTGCCATAAGTAATGGCAGATTTTCTGAAATGATATTTTAAGTACAATTCTTCCAATCGGTCTAAGTCACGTTTGTTTTCGGGATCAGTAATATCAAACAATGAAAGTTCATAGCGGCTGAGCGTTTGGGTTTGCGGATCTCTTTCAGTAAGATCAGATGAAACAGTATTGTTAATGAAGAAGCCACTCACTGCAAATTGAAAGCCTTTAAGTTTGGCGCTTTCATAACCAATGCCTGCACCTAATCCCCATGCACCATAATCACTCAACTCTTCTTTGTTAACAGTTGCCATTACAAAACTCCTTGCATGCGCAAAGAATTTTCCTTTTTGAAAAAACTGGTTGAGAGAATGTATTGAACTGTCTGTTGCAGTTGTATCAGTTCGTTCTGTGCGGTGTTCTTGTGCGGCAAGTAACAATGGCATAGTCACCAACACGATCAATAATTTCCATTTCATATTAATCACCTGCTTTAATATAACTCCATCCTTCCTGCTGCTTGCGTATGATTTCCACAAAAGCAGAGGGAACCACAAATGCCTGTGGTATTACTCGTTTGGGATCAATTGATCTTTTCTTAAGAGAGTTATTACAAACCGCAAATAAAACACCCCGTTGATGGAGCTTTAATAGTTCCTGTTTATAATATCCGGTATCGTTAAGTAATGCATAAACAGCATTGCCATGAAATACAATTTCAATTTTTGTATCAGGCGCTGCATTGAGCACATTGTTTACTTGCCTGTACACACCTGCCTGTGTAGCTGTATCACCGGTTGGTAATTCCCATACAGCTTTTAGTTGAGCTGATGCATGATTGCTGAAAGTGGCGAGAATAAGAAACAAAGAGATGAATGCGAATGATTTCATAATCCTGTTGATTTAAATGAATTGATAATCGTATCCTTCCAGTTGTGATAACAATGTTGAAGGAGCATCTGTGGCAGTTGCCCTTCCATCCATCTTTGGTTCAACCATAGGATGTGCTGCAAGGTACTCTCTCATAATTGTATGAAGGG
>JBKCJY010000306.1:0-2255 GCA_046301455.1 Chitinophagaceae bacterium
GGAACCGAATTAAGAGTGTACAGAGCACCCAGCAAATTACCAAGGCCATGAAAATGGTGAGCGCTGCCAAACTGCGTAAAGCACAGGATGCCATTATTCAAATGCGCCCCTATGCTCAAAAACTGCAGGAGATGCTGAGCAATATTGTGAGCAGCAGCGATGGTGATGTGAGCATGAAACTGGCAGCCGAGCGCCCTGTAAACAAAGTGCTTGTAATTTTAGTTACAAGCGACCGTGGCCTCTGCGGTGGTTACAACGCCAACCTGGTGAAACTGGCCAAACAAACAATTACAGATAATTATGCTGAGCAAAACCGTAAAGGAAATGTAGTGGTTTGGGGCATTGGTAAAAAAGGAGCTGAAGGAATGCAGCGCTTTGGTTATAAAACAAATGATGCGTATAAAGATACTTTTTTGAATCTCACATTTGAGAACGTTCAAAAAGCAAGTGCTGCCGCTATGGAAGCATTTGAAAAAGGTGAGTTTGATGTGGTGGAGTTGGTGTATAGTCAATTTAAAAATGCAGCTACACAGTTTTTTAAAGCAGAGCGCTTTCTTCCAATTCCGAAAGTTCAGACTGCAGCTAATGCAGCCAAGACCAAAGCTGATTTTATTTTTGAACCTGGCAAAGAAGTATTGATTACTGAACTGATGCCAAAAATTCTCAATACACAATTATACAAAGCTGTTCTGGATGCCAATGCAAGTGAGCATGGTGCCCGTATGACGGCGATGGATAAAGCAACTGATAATGCACAGGAACTGTTACGTTCACTCAAAATCAGTTACAACCGTGCTCGTCAGGCAGCTATTACAACTGAATTAACTGAAATTGTAAGCGGCGCAGCGGCATTGAATGGATAATAAAAAATGATAAGTGATAATTGTGAAAGCATTATCGATTATGAATTAATGAAATGGAACTAAGCATCATCATCCCACATATTGAAGCATTGATTTTTGCGGCCGATCGTCCGCTCACTACATTGGAATTGACTGATATGGTGAACAATGCACTTGGTTTTATTGAGGACCGTGCAAGTCTTGATCAAACAGAAGCTGCAATTGAAGCTATTCGTGAAAAGTATGCAAGTGAATTTTATCCGTTTGAAGTAAGAGAAACAGGTGGCGGCTGGCAGTTTCTTACAAAAAGAGATTATTATAAAACGGTTGCACAAATTAACGGCGATAAGTTTTTAAAACGTTTGAGTACAGCCACCTTGGAAACACTGGCCATTATTGCCTATAAACAACCTATTACCAAAGGTGAAATTGAAAGCATCCGTGGTGTGAATTGTGATTACACCGTTCAAAAACTGTTGGAAAAAGAACTGGTGGTGATTACAGGGCGTAATGAAAAAATGCCTGGTCAACCGTTGGTATATGCTACCTCCAGAACCTTTATGGATTATTTTGGTATCAACTCTACTGATGATTTGCCACGAATCAAAGAAATTATTTCATCTGAGCTGGTAAGCCCAACCGGCGTACAAAGCGATGAGCTGCATGTGCCCGGCGAAGATAATGATACCGTTACAGAAACATTGGTGGTGAAAGAAGATGGCAGTTTGGTACAACAGGAGTCAATAGCTGATGAAATTACATCTGCTATTGAAGAAACCGAAACCATTAATGATGGTGCAGCAGAAACAGAACTTACTTCAACCGAAGAAGAAACAACTGAAGCGGGTGAAGAAGATGCACCAATTGACGCAGACGAAAACAATACATCAACTGAAACGGATGACCAACAGTCTTAATGCGTTTATACCTCCTTTTATTATTTTCAGTACAATTATCTTCCATGCAGGCGCAAACAACTCAACAGCCTGTGAAAGCTTCGCAGCAATTATTGCTGGCGGTAAAAACAGGTGAGCCTGTTGATAGCCTGCTTAATTATTTTCAAACAATTTCATTTGATGAATTAAAGACAGGATTAAATACAGATGCCAAAGCAAAAGCATTTTGGCTGAATATTTACAATGCATATACGCAGGTGCTTTTGCAAAAAAATCCGGATGCTTATAAAAACCGCAACAGGTTTTTTAAAAGCAGAAGTGTTGAAATTGCAGGAAAGTATTTGAGTTTGGATTTTATTGAACACCACATCATCCGCAGAGGTGAGTGGAAGCTGGGTCTGGGTTATATCAAACTCCTTTTTCCTTCTTCATTAGAAAAACAATTGAGACTTAGTAAGAAAGATTACCGTATTCATTTTGCATTAAACTGCGGGGCAAAGAGTTGTCCGCCCATTGC
>JBKCJY010000307.1:0-3732 GCA_046301455.1 Chitinophagaceae bacterium
TGGAATTTTTTCTTTATTTGAAAACAATCCAATGATTACCAGCCACAATGGAAAGATGGCTCCAATGATAGAACCCAAACCTGCTGAAATATACTTTACTCCCCATGTACTTAATCCATTACTGCACACAAAATTTAAAAACGCAAGTACAAGTAATGGAAGCACATCTTTGCCTTTGGGCCATGCTGAACCTTTCAGAAAAAAATATGCTAAGTAAATACTGCCGCCAATCATTTGACGGATGCCGGCCATTTCCAATGCCGGCATATGCTTTACACCTTGCTTGGATGCAAGCCATGTTGTGCCCCACAATACACTAACAATTGCAAGAGCAAAAATGGCTTTTGCCCTTGTTCCTTTGTTACGTATGGTTAATGGATTAAGTGCTGATAAACTTTTTACAGTATCAGAAGCAGTTGTAATTGTTTTATTGAAACCTGATTTTGCCATTAATGTTTAAAATGCCGCATGCCAGTGATCACCATTGCTAAGTCATTTTGTTTGCAATATTCAATGGAATCATTATCACGAATGGAACCTCCGGGCTGAATGAATGCTGTTATGCCTGCCGTATGACCCATCTGCACACAATCATTAAATGGAAAGAACGCATCACTCGCCATTACTGCTCCATTCAAATCAAAGTTGAATTGCTTTGCTTTTTCAACGGATTGACGCAGTGAATCAATACGGCTTGATTGTCCACAGCCTTTACCTACCAGTTGTTTGTTTTTGACCAACGCAATGGCATTGCTCTTTAAATGTTTACAGATGAGATTGGCAAATGCTAAATCATCTTTCTCTGCTGCAGTTGTTTCTCTTCCGCCTGCTTCTTTCCACTCAGTATAATTGCCTTCATCTGTTCCCTGTACCAGCACACCGTTGAGTAATGATTTAAATTGCTCTTTTGTATTGGGTTGATTTTTTAACTGTAACAGAATTCTGTTCTTCTTTGATTTTAATACTGCTAATGCTTCTTCGCTAAAAGACGGTGCTATTAAAACTTCAAAGAAAATTTCATTGATGGCATCAGCCGTAGTTTTATCAATTTCACCATTACAAACCAGCACCCCGCCAAATGCACTTTCAGGATCACCTGCTAATGCAGCATCCCAACTTTCTTTCACGGTTGGACGTTGTGCAACGCCGCATACGTTGGTGTGTTTGATAATTCCAAAAGTTGTGGTGTTGAATTCTTTGATTAACTGCATGGCAGCATCTACATCAACAAGATTATTATAGCTTAATTCTTTTCCGTTGAGTTGTGCAAATAGTTCATCAAGATTTCCATAGAAACGTGCTGTTTGATGAGGGTTCTCACCATAGCGTAAAATCTTTTTTTCTTTGTTGAATGGCGTTTCAATAGCTGATTGATGAAAATAATTGCTGATGGCTGTATCATAAGCGGTGCACACATCAAATGCTTTAATGGCAAAACTTCTTCGTTGCTCATAACTCGTTTCACCATTTTGATTTCGGAGCATTTCTTCCAGCACTGCATACTCTTTTTTAGCTGCAAGTACCACTACATCTTTATGATTTTTGGCAGCAGCACGTATCATGGATGGGCCGCCGATGTCAATTTTTTCAATGATCGCCTTCTCATCAGTTGTGGAAGCAACAGTTTCTTCGAACGGGTACAAATCCACAATCACTAAATCCATTTCAGGAATGTTGTATTGCTTCATTTCTGCCAGGTGCTGTTCATCATCTCTTTTGCCAAGTATTCCACCAAAAACTGATGGGTGCAATGTTTTTACACGGCCACCGAGAATAGATGGATAACTCGTTAAGCTTTCAACAGGTACAACGGGTACACCAAGTTTTTCAATAAAAGCCTGTGTGCCGCCGGTTGAGTAAATGATTACACCTTGCTGATGCAGCAATTGAACTAAAGAATCCAGGCCATCTTTATAAAATACAGAAATGAGTGCTGATTGAATTTTTTTCATGAAACGGGAATTGCTTTTTGGTAACAAACCATGCCTTGGCTTAAGCGTTGGCTGGCAGGCCGCAAAGGTAGCGGTCTACAGGTTCATCACAAAAGCCCCTTGTTCACCTGTTGTGTAAAACGGAATTTGGAAACGTTTGCAATCTTCCTTCCACTTTTTGATTTTCCAAGTGGGGTTGGAGCTGTCAAATACAATGAGCTTTGGTTCTATACTTTTCAACAGGTATTCAATGTACAATTTCGGATTGTGTGATACAATCACTACATCTGCTTCTAACTTTTGTGGTAATTCCTGAAACCAAAAGTTTTCATGCATAAACAAAATAGTTTTGTTGTTGATTCGGTACACAGCGTTGCTGAATAAGTTAGGCGTAAGCGACTGCTCATAGGTACGAAATGAAATACGTGAAGGCTTGAGATGAAAATTCCGCAGAAAGCCATCTTTCAGCAAGATGGTATCGCCTGTAAATAAATAGGCTTCACCCAGCATTAAATCTGTTGCGGCATGTTGCGAAAGATTATATACTACCAGCTTCTTTTGCTTCCTTGTGTTATAAAAATAAAAACTCTGCAATCCAAAGAATAAAACGAGGCAAAGCAAACTCAACTTCAATGCTTTCGTATTTTTATTGAGCAACCAAATAGCTGTTGCTGTAATAAACAAATACGATGTAATTGTTTGTAAAGGCGTATGCATAATGCCATCTGTTACTGCAAATGAGAAATGATCGACCCATGTAATAAAATCGTTCATCCACTTGAGTAAATAACTCAAAACAAGGCCAACTGCATTTGAAATAAATGGTGAAAACGAAACAGCAATCAATAAAATTTCACCAAATAGTATTGCACTGCTCAGTGGTACAGCTACAATATTGGTGATGAGAAATAAATTGGGGGCTTGGTGAAAATGATACATACACAAAGGCAAAGTCAATATTTGTGCTGATAAAGTAACTGCACACAACTGCCATCCTTTATCCAATAATTTGTTATTGATAGTGAACCAATGATAAATGGGTTTCATAAATAATACAATACTTAACACTGCTGCATATGAAAGTTGAAAGCCTACATCCCATAGTAAAAACGGATTCCATAGTAGCATAACGAATGCAGAAGCCGCCATACTATTGTAAATGTTGCTTTTCTTGCCCAGCATATTGCCCAACGCAATAATGGTAAACATAAATGCGGCACGTACAACAGATGCGCCTGCGCCTGTGAGCAAACTAAAAACCCAAAGCAGTGAAACAGCAATAACAGGTTTCATCCATTTTAATTTTCTGTTCTTATCTAATGGTTTCAACAGAAATAAAAGCAGCCAATAAATCAAGCCCAGATGCAAACCGCTAATGGCAATTACATGCACCACCCCTGTGTTACTGTAAGCCTGTACCAAATCCCTGTCTAAATCATCACGATAACCGATAAGTAATGCTTCGGCAACACTCACTTGCTGTTCACCCTTGATATTTTTCCTGATAATATCCAGTACATACCCTTTAGTATCATACAACCATTTTTGAAACCAATATTGTTTTGTCGGTTGATGAACGACATAATCCTTACTGTTCAAAAATAACTGATGTGTTATGCCGTTAAACATGGCATAGCGTTTATAATCAAACCCACCGGGGTTACCTGCGTTTTCAACAAGCGGAATTGATTTATTGGTGATGATGATAGATCCATAGTGAAGTTTTGGAATCGTGCTGTCTTTTTTGAAGTACAGCATTAATTTTCCGGTAACGGGTTTCGTATTGTTTCCTTTTTTAATT
>JBKCJY010000308.1:0-1441 GCA_046301455.1 Chitinophagaceae bacterium
CCATAAACATTCGGCACCATTACCCAATCATAACTGTCAATAAATAATTCCATAAACCACAGATAAACTTCATCAGGGTCAAATTCGCAAAGCAGCATAAAGTTGCCCAGCACCATCAACCGTTCTATATGATGACAATAACCTGTGGTTAATATTTTTTTTATCACTGCATCAATCGGTTCAATGCCTGTAGTGCCATTCCAGAAACTTGCCGGAATTTTTCTTGTAAAACCCCAATAGTTTTTAGTGCGTTGCACATTTCCTTCACGTTCATACACAATTCTTATAAATTCACGCCATCCCACAATCTGCCGTATAAATCCTTCCAGTGAATTCAGTGGAATATTTTTTTGTGAGGCTGTTTGCAACGCTGCATCAACAATCTGCTGCGGGTTAAGCAATCCGATGTTAAGCATGGGTGTTAAAACAGAATGATAGAGAAAAGATTCTTTTGCCACCATTGCATCTTCATACACACCAAATTTTTCAAAACGTTGCTGCATAAAATGTTGCAGCCACTGCTCCGCATCTGCAAACGTAACGGGATAGCAAAATGCCTCAGTACTTCCGTAGTTGGTTGCAAATTTTTTCTCCACATATTGCTTCGCTTCTTTTACCCATTTGTTTTCTTTTGGGAATTCGAGAACCGGAACCTTTTCATTCTTCGGAAACTTTAAACGGTTTTCTGCATCAAAGGTCCATTTGCCTCCGAGTGGTTTCTGATGTTCATCCAGCAAAAGTTTTCTTTGCTTTCGTTGCCAGGTGTAGAAATCCGTTTGAAAATAAGTTTTCTTTTTGCTGAAAAAATCTTCAACCTCACTCAATTGATTTAAAAAATTGGGCGACGATTTTTTGTGCAGTTGAAGTTTTTGTTCTTTGGCTGCCACTTTCAACCTTTGTTCAAGCCATTCATCCACCGTGTCTACATAAAGAATATCTGTAATGCCTTTTTTGCTCAAAACTTTCATCAGCAGTCTTACATCACTTTCCTTTTCTGTTGCCTCAATATAGTTTACTTTGCATCCTTTTTTCTGCAACTCTTCTTCATACCATTTCATGGAAGCACGGTGCATCACCATTTTCTGTTTGTGAAATTTGTAATGTTTAAAAAACAAAAATTCTTCAACAATATAAACGGGTGTATCCTTTTTAACAGCAGGATGCTGTTTGAATAACTGGTGCGGAAAAATAAGCGTAGCCGTTGGCATCTTATATACAACAATTCACAGCCCTCATTGTTGTAAGGTACAACATAAATAAAACGAATATGGAATCAGCAAAAGGGAAGTATATTTTAATTGCAGGCGCTACAGGTGGTATTGGTTCACAAACAGCAAAGTTGCTGGCCGGCAGCGGTGCCCATCTTTTTTTAACCGGCCGTAATGAGGAAAAATTAAAAGCGGTTGCGGAAGAACTTCGTCTTGCGCCTAATCAATTCTAT
>JBKCJY010000309.1:0-21104 GCA_046301455.1 Chitinophagaceae bacterium
CCGATGTTTATTGGTGCACACGTGCTCCTGCCGGAAGGATGGGATACACATCCCAATGTAAAATATCCCTTAGCTATTATGCATGGTCATTTCCCGGATGACTTTGGCGGTTTCAGAACCACACCACCTGATCCTGATTTGAAGCCTGATTATATAGCACGTTTTAACTTGACAGGTTATAACAAAATAGTACAGCAGGAAGAATATGATTTTTATAAACTGTGGACAGGCCCCAACTTTCCAAGAGTGCTTGCCATAGAAATTCAGCATCCTACTCCATACTATGATGACAGTTATGCAGTGAACAGTGCCAACAATGGTCCTTATGGTGATGCTATTACATATGAACTGATTCCTGAAATTGAAAAACGTTTCAGAGGTATTGGTGCCGGATGGGCGAGATTTATGTATGGCGGAAGCACTGGTGGATGGGAAGTATTGGCAGCACAAATGTTTTATCCTGATGAATACAACGGTTGTTACAGTGCATGTCCTGACCCAATAGATTTTCGTGCTTATATGGTAGTAGATATCTACAAAGATAAAAATGCGTATTACCAGGAAGGCCCTTTCCGGAAAACATTACGCCCCGGCCACAGAAATTATTTGGGGCATGTAGATGCATATTTAAGAGATATGAATTTGAGGGAGCTGGCTTTGGGCACCAACAGCAGAAGTGGAGATCAGTTCGATGTATGGGAATCGGTGTTTTCTCCCTGCGGAGCTGATGGTTACCCCAAACCGATCTGGAATAAGTACACAGGTGAAATTGACTCAACGGTTGCCCGTTATTGGAGAGATAATTTTGATCTGAGTTATATTCTGCAGCGTGACTGGCAAAAGCTGGGCCCAAAACTCAAAGGAAAAATCAAAGTTTATTGCGGTGATATGGATAACTATTACCTGAACAATGCTGTGTATTTATTTGAAGAACGATTGAAGCAGTTAACGAATCCTTCACCAGATGCCTTTGTTGACTATGGTGACAGAGCCGAGCATTGCTGGAATGGAGATCATACTCAGCCGAATTACATCAGCCGCTTGCGCTATCATCGTATGTTCATTAGTAAGTGGGCAGAAGAGGTAAAAACAAGAAGCCCGCAAGGAGTTGATTTGGAGAGTTGGAGGTACTAATTGACAAGAACCAATAAAAAGGCACAAGCGTAAATAACTTGTGCCTTGCTTCTTATTGTACCTTTTGAATTTCTTACACTACCATTTCCTTGATTGCTTTCACTAGTCTATCCAGATCTTTGGTAGATGTGTACACATGCGGAGTTACCCTAGTGCCATGGATATTCTCCCAGTCAATCGCCACGGTATGAATTTTATACTTTGAATGAAGTGTTGAAGCAAACTCAACAGGCTTCATTCCTTCAATGGCAATATTGGAAATGGCACAGTACATGTGTTTAGTTTTTGGTTGCAAAAAAGAAACACGCTTTAAATCACGCACCTGATTGATCCAGTAATTCGTTAAATAACGCAGACGTTCTTCTTTTCGCTTACTGCCCATCACATTATGAAAATCCACTGCATTGCCAATTGCCATTTCACTGGCAAAGGAGCGTGTACCCAGTGTTTCAAACTTGCGGATGTCTTCACCATCAGGTTTATCATTGCTGAGCAAAGCCCATATGTTTTTGATCTTTTCTTTTTTGATCCACAGTAGTCCGCTGCCAAACGGTGCACACAGCCACTTGTGCAGTGAAGTAGCAAAATAATCACAACCTAATTCAGGAATTTTAAAATCAGTATGTGCAAAAGAGTGAGCCCCATCCCCTATTACTTCAATGCCACGTTTGTGTGCTTCATCAGCAATCTTTTTGATAGGCAGATATTGACCCGTCCAGTTAATAAGATGCGTTACATGTACAATCTTTGTTTTGGATGTAAACGCATTTACAAACTGCTGTACAATTACATCTTCATTTTCTTCCGGCAGGTTCAAATTGAGCCAAACGAGTTTTACACCATCACGTTTTTCTCTTTGCTTCCATGCGTTGATCATGTTGGGATAATCCTGTTTGGTCAACACTACCTCATCACCTGCTTTTAAATTCAAACCAAAGATGACCGTATTTAATCCTTCTGTTGCATTACGGTTGATGACCAATTCTTCAGGATTGCAACCTGCCAGTTCTGCTAACTTTCCACGAAGCCCTTCCCTTCCTTCATCCAGTGTGCGCCACATATAATAACTCGGCGCTTCATTGCTGAATTGATAGAATCGGATATGAGCGTCCTGTACTACTTTCGGCTGCGGACTCACACCGCCGTTGTTAAGATTTAATAAATTGGGCGATACTGTAAACTGTTCTTTGATCCAGCCCCAAAAATCTTCATCTTGCACAGCATCGGCATCATTCATTGATTGAAATAGTTGAAACCGATGCTCGGCTTCATGTGCAAATGCTTTATTGGTCAATGGAAAAAAAGTGAACGCACCTGTTGCAGCAGTAAGTTGCTGAATAAATTTTCTGCGGGAGTTCATGGCAGTTGAGTTTGTTTAAAGGTAAGAATATAGAGGCAGAGATACAACTGATTGAACTGAGTAGACCTGATAAAATAAACAGAGACTGTTATGCAGAGAGTCAATTTAATTTTCTGCATAACAGCGCAGCGTGCTTGACAAAATGAAAAAATAAAAGAGATGAGGAATTAAATCATCTCTTTTACAAGTATAATCTTCTAACAAACAAAATGTTTGACGTTATTAAGAACCAAACTTCTCTCTCCACGCCAACATGCCACCCACTACATTCACAACATTGGTGAAACCCATCGTTTCGGCAAACATGCAGGCCTGTCCGCTACGGTTGCCGCTGCGACAGTAGAAGATTACTTCTTTATCTTTCAATTCATCAATAGCTTCGGTATTCATCGCCACAATATTTCCAAGCGGATGTAAGATTCCACCAATATTAAACTCTGCATTTTCATTGGGTTCACGCACATCAACCAAATTTAATTGCTCACCGGCATCTAATCTTGCTTTTAATTCCTCAACAGTAATTGTTTTCATAAACTATAAATTAAATGATCTAATAATCGTTTTTAATTTCAACAGGTTTGGGTTGATCAGTTGAATCTTTTACAGGAGGATTTTTACTAATCCACAAATCCATCAACTGTCCGCCACGGATGCGTATAGGTCTTCCTTCTTCATCTCTTCTTGGTGGATTCTGCTGTATCACAAAGGCAGATGCGGAATCACTCACCGCACCATCTAACACCACGGCACCCAAGAGCAAACCATTTGTTTCAAGCAGCACTTTTGCTTCTCCAAAAGTTAAACCAACCAAATCCGGCACACTCATTTCGATATCCTGTACACCACCTCCAATCACCAATGAAATAGAACTGCCCATTGGAATTTTTGTACCAGGTTTTAAAGAAGAGCCATTGTACAGTTGTTCCAGTATAGAACCTACTGCAAAATCAGGTTTATATGTTGTATCACCCAATTTAAATCCTAAAGACCGCAACTGCATTTCTACACTCCGCATGGTTTGACCAACAAAATTCGGAACTGCAACCAATGGTGGCTGTGCACGGTTCACTGTTAAATACACAGTGCGGTTTACTTTTACCAGCATCTCAGGATCAGGTGTTTGCTTTACAACACTAAGACGGGGCAAACTGTCATAATACACACTATCCTGCACTTCTACTTCAAAACCCTGTGCTTCCAGAATTTTTCTTGCCTCTTCAATATTCTTTCCTTTTACAGAAGGAATTTTCATGTACTCACCATGTTTGGTAATCCATGAAAGCAATTGAAAAAAAATAAAAATCACAGCAAATGCAAGCAAAGCAGCAGCTATGATGTTTACGATTAACGACCTCTTGGTTATGAATTGAAACAAAGGATTTTATTTAAAGGTGAATATCGGAAAATAAATTAATGATTGTTGATAGCATTTTCAACTAAAGCCCCATAAAACTTCTCAAGTGTCCATCCAAATACCTGTGCTTGCTGGGGCACAATACTTGCATCACTCTGACCGGGAATGGAATTTATCTCCAGCATATATGGCGCCTGTTCTGCTTCATTATATATAAAATCAATACGTATAACTCCACGACAGTTAAACACACTGTAAATTTTCTTTGCCGCATCCGCTACATTTTTATAATGTGTTTCACTTGCAACTGCAGGAGTTTGTTCATCACTCTTGCCCTGGTACTTGGCTTCGAAATCAAAAAAGTCTTTATCATCATGCGCTCTTACTTCCGTCATGGGCAGTGCAATAATTTCGCCTGCATTTTTAAATACACCAATTGTAAATTCACGGCCTTCTATCATTTCCTCAACCAGCACCTGACTATCCTCTTTAAAGGCTTTCTCAATTGCTGCGTTCAAATCCTCTTTCTTATTCACTTTACTCATGCCGATACTGCTGCCGCCATTATTAGGTTTTACAAACACAGGAAATTTTAAGTTGATGGCATTTGCATCCACAGGAATATGTTTGAACAGATGCACACTGTTTGCCACTTTAATACCAGCAAATGCTGCCACTGCAACTGTATAACGTTTATTAAATGTAATGGCTGATGTAGCTGCATTACAGCTGGTATAAGACAAACCAATCATGTCAAAATAACCCTGCAGTTTTCCATCTTCACCCGGTGTGCCATGTAATGCTATAAACGCACAATCAAAGTTTAGTTTCTTATCATCAACCAAAATGGAAAAATCATTTTTATCAACGGATTGTTTATTGCCTGCGTCATCGGTATAAAACCAACCTTCTGATGTAATATCAATTAAGTATACATCATATTTTTCCCTGCTAAGATGGGTACTGATGGTTTTAGCAGTTTTGTAAGAAATCACCGCTTCTCCGCTGGTGCCGCCTGTAACTAATGCTATTTTCTTCTTCATATTGATGGTTGGTTCGGTTGTATTGCAAAAATGATGCAGAAAAATTTATTCAACTATGTTATCAACGCCCTGGTTGCCTGTATCAAGCACAAATTTCCATTTTCCATTTGTTTGTTTTTGCCAAATGAAAAGATAAGTGCCATTAAACGTTGAATCATTTGCCTTGAGCTTTACTTCATATACACCATAGGTATAACCCAAATCATTACTTTTTGCCAATTGTCCACCCTTTGGTGACCATGTCATAATAAAAGAGCTGTCTTCTTGGGATGATAAGAACTTTATGACATCACCTTCCACAATGGGCATATAACCGGGCCGAAGCAACACCGCATCATCAGCCACAAATTCAAGAAAGGCTTTTTTCATTCCCAGTTGTGCGCAGGATTCAGAAAAAAGACGGTCAGTTTCCACCATTTCGTCCAGCGCTTTTTGATGTACTTCATCCTTTACATTCCGATCACGCTTTGTGGTAAATACACAAGAGCTAAAAACTGTTACCAACAATGCCGCAATAAACAATTTATACATGGCTGCAAGATAGGATTTCGAATGAAACGGGAAAAGCTGAAAGGAAATTGTTAGGAAGAGTTTTGCAAATTGATGAAAATGAAACCCGTTTGCTTATGCTTTTTTTGGTCTGCCTTTATGAGACCGTGCGAAACAAAAAAAGTAAGGTGAAGGATTTCATCCCTTCACCTTTTTTACGGGAAATATCACCCGCTTGTAATCAGGAATCGTTCTTACGGGAACTATCCATGGAAAAAACATTTTAGATATGCAGCGCTGCTTTTTTGCTCATGAGCTGCTCTACCGTTTCAACATACATTTCATCGGGAACACAGCAATCAACCGGGCAAACGGCTGCACACTGCGGTTCTTCATGAAAACCCTGGCACTCCGTACACTTGTTGGGCGTTATATAATAGGTATCCATACTCACAGGTGCATTCTTTGCTTCGGCATCTACAACAGTGCCATCCACCAATGTGTAAGAACCACGTACAGTAGTACCATCAGCAATGGCCCACTCAACACCTCCTTCATAAATAGCGTTGTTGGGACATTCGGGTTCGCAGGCACCACAGTTAATACATTCATCTGTAATCTTAATAGCCATACTCTTTGAATTTTTGGGATTAGATTCGTTTACTTTTGCGTTCTGAACGCAATTTAAAAATTGTTTGAATGAATTTACAACAAAGACTGGAAATTTTATTTCAACTGGGCGAATATATTTCTGCACAATCTCCTGAATGGCAGCAGGCCAAACAAAAGGCGCAGCAAAAAAACAACTGGTTTGTGGATGAATTTGTTGAGGCTGCGGCCAAAAACATTGCCCGATTCTTTTTACAAAAAGAGAAATTAGAGCAATGGGTTAAGCACTATAAATTAGACGACAATATCATTCCCAAAAAAGTAGGCATTGTAATGGCAGGCAATATTCCGATGGTGGGCTTTCATGATTTTTTGGCAGTATTTGTAAGCGGTCATATTCAAATCATCAAACAAAGCAGTAAGGACGACGTATTGCTGAAACATTTGGTGGATACAATGATTAAATGGAATAGTGAAGTCGCCAAACATGTACAGTTTTCTGAACAATTAAAAGATTGTGATGCTTACATTACAACCGGCAGTGATAACAGTGCCCGTTACTTTGAATATTATTTTGGCCGGTATCCTTCCATCATCCGCAAGAACAGAACAAGCGTTGCCATACTCTCGGGTAATGAAACAGAAGAACAACTGCAATTGCTGGCGGATGATATAATGCAATACTTTGGACTTGGCTGCCGTAATATAACACAGCTTTATGTGCCAAAGGAATATGATTTTGTTCCATTGCTGAGTGCTCTCAAAAAATACAGATGGTTTTTTGAACATCATAAATACCGAAGCAATTATGATTATCAGTTGGCCATTTATTTGATGAACAATATGTTCTATATGACCAATGATTGTGTGGTATTGATTGAAGCTGAAAGCCCCTTCTCTCCTATTGGTACGTTGCATTATCAATTTTATAATGATGCAAATACTGCAACAGCTTCATTAAAGAACAATGATAAAATACAGGCCATAGTTGGCGCCGGAGGATTACCGTTTGGCGCTGCACAAAGTCCGGGTTTGATGGATTATGCTGATGGTGTGGATGTGATGGAGTTTTTGCTTGGGTTGTAATTCCTTTGCTATTAGTTAATCAATTCGTTATAAGTAAATACCGTGTTTTAGCGGTTTCGTTATAGGTCGTTTCATTATAGTTTTGACTAAAGAATTGCTGAGCAGTTTTTTCTTTTTTAAAAGTCAGGTAAAGTGGTGAGGGCATTTAAATTGCCGCTTGTCTTCTCATAAGCATATGTATAGCTTCCATTGGTAATCACCAAAAAAGTTACAGGCACGGAAATATTATAACGCAACACCTGCTGAAGCACATCTTCATTCAACTCCACCTCCATCGCTTTGCATTCAATCATCATCCAGGGCTGATGTTCTTTATCAAAAATCAAAACATCAAACCTTTTTTTTAAATCACCGAGTTTGATTTCTTTTTCAACACCAATTAATGCAGCGGGGTATTGTTTGGTTTGAATGAGGTATTGAATAAAATTTTGCCGCACCCACTCTTCAGGCGTAAGCCGCACCCATTGTCTGCGTATTTCATCAAAAATCAACTTTTTGCCTCCATCTTCTTTTATTTTAAAGTTGGGTGCAGGAAACTCCAGTTTTACCATGCTTCAAAGTAAATGATTATTTTAGCAGAATTCAAAAAGACGAAACATGAAGACGAAAGAAGAAATTGTACGCAACTGGCTGCCACGTTATACCGGCAAGCAATTAACAGAGTTTGGCAAATACATTTTACTCACCAATTTCAGCAATTATGTAAAGATGTTTGCTGAGTGGAACAATGTGCCCATTTATGGTGAAGACAAACCCATGCAATGTGCCACTGCTGATGGTATTACCATCATCAACTTTGGAATGGGTAGTGCAACGGCTGCAACCGTTATGGATTTACTCAGTGCAATCCGTCCCAAAGGCGTTTTGTTTCTCGGTAAATGTGGCGGACTCAAACGCAAAAACAAAATTGGCGATTTAATTCTTCCCATCGCTGCCATTCGTGGTGAAGGTACCAGCCGTGTTTATTTTCCTCCGGAAGTTCCGGCATTACCTTCTTTTGCCTTGCAAAAAGCTGTATCCACCACCATCCGTGATTTTGATTGTGATTACTGGACAGGAACTTGTTATACTACCAACAGAAGAGTATGGGAGCATGATGAAGAGTTTAAAGATTATTTGGAAAAAATCCGTGCGATGGCGATTGATATGGAAACAGCTACCATTTTTACTGTTGGTTTTTACAATCATATTCCAACAGGTGCTTTGTTGCTTGTAAGTGATAATCCCATGACTCCCGAAGGTGTAAAAACGGAGCAAAGTGATAAACAGGTAACCACAAATTTTGTAGAAACACATATTAAGATTGGAATTGCATCACTCAAACAACTTATTAATAACGGGCATACAGTGAAGCATCTGAAGTTTGAAGAGTAATGAATCATTTGCTTGAAATAAAAAATCTTGACATTGCTTTTGCTTCGGAAGAAGGTATGCAAAAAGCAGTACATGATGTTTCATTTTCAATTAACAAAGGTGAAGTAGTTGCTGTGGTGGGCGAAAGCGGCTCCGGCAAATCCATTACTTCACTTTCAGTACTTCGTTTATTACCGGCACCACATGCCCAATATCCTAATGGTGAAATACTCTTTACCAAAATAGATGGCACTACAATCAATTTACTTGCTGCAACAGAAAAACAAATGCAGCAAATACGTGGCAATGAAATTGCAATGATTTTTCAGGAACCGATGAGCTCTCTCAATCCGGTATTTAAATGTGGTTTGCAGGTGATGGAAGCCATTCAACTGCATCAAAAAGTTTCAAAAGCCGAAGCACAGCAAAGAACCATCTCCTTATTTGAAAAAGTAAAACTGCCCACTCCATCAACCATCATCAACCGTTATCCGCATGAGCTCAGCGGCGGACAAAAACAACGTGTGATGATTGCCATGGCTATAAGCTGCAATCCATCATTGTTAATAGCTGATGAACCAACAACAGCTTTGGACGTAACCGTGCAAAAAACCATTCTTCAACTCATGAAAGAGTTGCAGCAGGAAACAGGCATGGGCATTTTGTTCATCACGCATGATTTAGGAGTAGTGCAGGAACTGGCCGATAAAATTGTAGTGCTATTTAAAGGCAACATTGTGGAGCAGGGAACAGTGAAAGAAATTTTCAGCCATGCACAACATC
Source organism: Chitinophagaceae bacterium (assembly GCA_046301455.1). Taxonomy (GTDB): domain Bacteria; phylum Bacteroidota; class Bacteroidia; order Chitinophagales; family Chitinophagaceae; genus Lacibacter. Next base: position 9,212 of record JBKCJY010000309.1, read on the forward strand.
CTTACACCAAAGCTTTGCTGGCCTGCCGCCCATCATTGTACACAAAACAAATGCGGTTGCCAGTGGTGAGTGATTTTCTGGAAAACAAAGACAGCGTGAGTCGTGAATCGATAGACGTAAGTACGGTTACAGAACTACAAACTACAGATCACAAACTTCTTTCTGTTCATCATCTCAACGTTTGGTTTCCTGCACAAAAAAAACTCTTCGGCAAAACAAATCAATTCATCAAAGCAGTTAATGATGTGAGTTTTGATATTTACAAAGGTGAAACGCTTGGACTTGTTGGTGAAAGCGGCTGTGGTAAAACAACTTTGGGAAGAGCCATTCTGCGTTTGCTTGAACCAACATCTGGCAAAATTATTCTGAATGAACAAGACATTTTAGATACTCCACTCTCCCATTTTAAACAACACCGCAAAGATTTACAAATTGTTTTTCAGGATCCGTATTCTTCCCTCAACCCACGCATCAGTATTGGAAGTGCTATTGCCGAGCCGATGCTGGTACATAACGTTGCTGCCAATAAAAAACAGGCAAAAGAAAAAGTTATTGAGCTTTTGGAAAAAGTAAATCTCAAAGCCGACCAATATAACCGCTATCCGCATGAGTTTAGCGGCGGACAAAGGCAACGATTAGTTATTGCACGTGCACTTGCTTTGAATCCAACTTTTATTGTGTGGGATGAATCTGTTTCTGCACTAGATGTAAGTGTGCAGGCGCAGGTATTGAATTTGCTCAACGATTTAAAAAAGGAATTCAACTTTACTTCTCTTTTTATTTCACATGATTTAGCCGTTGTTCAATACATCAGCGATCGTATTATTGTTATGAATAAAGGACAGATTGAAGAAATGGGAACGGCCCATGAAATTTATCAAGAACCTAAGAAAGACTACACTAAACAATTATTAAACTCCATTCCGGGTAGAATTGTTCTTTCTGCCTGATTGAAAAGTGAACCCTGAAGTGTGCGACGCAAAACCGACCCCATTAGTACCAGCGCCCGTTCCATAAAATTGTAATTTAGCTTCTACTCATTGCTCCCAAAAACCATGTTTATTCACCTGCTTTCCACCTTCCAATTTTAAGCATCTTCTTTAGCTCAATTCCCTTACCTTTGCACGCATTAAAAAGTAACAGGTGCAAGCCCGGTACCGTAAGACCCGGTTTGAAATCACCCTCCCAACGTACATGCGTTTGTACCCTGTTATAAAAATTACAAACGCACATGAAGCTTTCACAATTTACGTTCGACCTTCCACTCAACCTTATTGCTCAAAATCCTACCAAAAAACGTGAAGATAGTCGCCTGATGGTAGTGCATCGCAAAACCGGGCAGATTGAAAACAAAACTTTCCGTGATGTAATGGAATATTTTGATGATAAAGATGCTTTTGTAGTAAACAACACTAAAGTATTTCCTGCACGCATGTATGGCCGTAAAGAAAAAACGGGTGCTAAGATTGAAGTGTTTCTGTTGCGTGAGTTGAACAAACAAAATCGTTTGTGGGATGTGATTGTGGATCCTGCACGTAAAATTCGTGTTGGTAATAAATTATATTTTGGCGATACAGAAGATTTAGTGGCAGAAGTAATTGACAACACAACAAGCCGTGGTCGTACGATTCGTTTTTTGTTTGAAGGAACCGATGAAGAGTTCCGCACAGTTTTGTACAACATGGGCGAAACACCGTTGCCCAAATACATCAAACGCAAGCCTGATGAAGAAGACCGTGAACGTTATCAAACTGTATTTGCAAAACATGAAGGTGCAGTTGCAGCTCCTACTGCAGGCATGCACTTTTCACCTGAGTTGATTAAGCGTTTGGAAATTCAGGGTATTCGTTTTGCTGAAATTACATTGCACACAGGCCTTGGTACGTTTCGCCCAATAGAAGTGGAAGATTTGAGCAAACATAAAATGGATGCTGAGTATTATAAGATTGATGAGTTTGCCTGCAAAATTGTAAACAAAGCAAAGGAAGGCAATCATCGTATTTGCAGTGTGGGCACAACAACCATGCGTGCATTGGAAACAAGTTTTACTGCACAGCAGTTATTAAAACCAAGTGAAGGATGGACGAATATTTTTATTCATCCGCCTTACAGCTTCAACAGTGCTGATGCACTCATCACCAATTTTCATTTGCCCAAAACCAGTTTGTTAATTATGACCTGTGCATTTGCCGGTTATGATTTAACTATGGAAGCATATAAAAAAGCAATCAAAGACAAGTACCGTTTCTTCAGCTACGGAGATGCGATGCTGGTGATATAACAGTTAATCCCTCTCCGTTGTGAGAGGGATTTTTTAAATTACAAAACGTCGTTGCGCAATTTTGCGTCTTAGCGACTTTGCGTAAAATTCTTCTTTATGAACAGCAAAACAGCCAAAGAATCTTTCATTGTAATGACAGAGTTGGTATTGCCAAATGACACCAATGTGTTCGGAAATCTCATGGGAGGCCGCTTAATGTACTGGATGGATATTGCCTCTGCACTTGCAGCAGGTAAACATTGCAACTCACCAGTAGTAACAGCCAGCGTTGATAATATTTCATTTGAAAATCCCATTAAACTGGGAAACGTGGTGCATATTGAAGCAAAAGTGACAAGGGCTTTTAACAGCTCAATGGAAGTACATATGAAAGTGTGGGGTGAAGATACCGTGAGCCAGTACCGCTATAAAAGCAATGAAGCATATTATACATTTGTAGCCCTTGATCCCAACCGTAAACCAAGACCTGTACCACAGCTTATTCCTGAAACAGAAGAAGAACAAAAATTATTTGATGGCGCCTTGCGCCGTCGTCAGTTGCGTTTAATCCTTGGCGGCAAAATGAAAGCTTCTGATGCTGAGGAATTGAAGGCGTTGTTTGTGAAAGAGTAAAAAAACAATTTAATATTAGTTCCCCGGCTCATAATCTTCAGGCAGCATATTGGCCAGCCGTTCATTGGTCCAGATGCCGTCAACAAAAAGATTCATAGGTGTTAAAAGCACACCACGGGAATCAATATATACAGGTGATTTTTTAATCCGTAAACCACTAATGGTACCCAACTCCGGCTGACCGGGAACATACATCACACGGCTTAATTGAGCTTTTAGATCAGAATTACTTCTGTATTTTATAAGCAACTGGTTCTTGATAAGCAATTCATAAACTTTGTACTCTTCATTACCCACAGCTTGTAAAATATTTTCTTCCTTACTGATTTTTACATCCGCAGTACCTATCGAACCGGCAGTTGAAAGCTGCGTACTCATACCATCATTTTTCATAGTTCCTCTCTGTTGCTGCAAAGAGCTTACACCTGCATCCACTTCATAAATTGAAAACCCGTTTTTTGCAAGTTGTTTATTTGCCAGGCTTCTGAAAAAATGCTGCAAACTTCCCATATAAACAAGTTTGCGGTTACGCACCCATTTTCTGTTGATGTTTTTTTGATCCATCCTGTCAACATAGCGAGTATAACCAAAAAAAACGCAATCTGTGGTAACAGTATTAAAATGCATTTCTTTTATTTCAAAATAAACAGTATAACCAAGCACAGGATTATCAATTTCCAGTTCTTCATCAGCATAAGCCACTATCTCATCGTTTGATTTCCCTTTTTCAAATTGTACAGCGTTGCTATTTTTTATCACACACTTTTCAGCATCATAAGTAAATCCAAGCAGATTTTTTTTGAACAGTTCCAGGTAACGTTTTTTTGTTTCAGCACTTACGATGAGCAGATCACGCAAAACAGTTTCTTTAAGTTGCAGTTTAAAAATGCCTTCGTAATTTTTTCCCGAAATCTTTATAGGCGTAAGTAATGCATTGTAACCCACAAAAGAGATAATCAACTCATAGGCTCCGGAGGGCAAGGGCAATCCTGATAAAGAGAAGAATCCATTTTCATCAGCTATAGTTCCTTTTGTTGTATTGTTGATATAAACAGTTGCTTTGCTCAGTGGTGCGCCTGTAGAAGCATCCGTTATACGTCCTTTAATGGAGAAAGTTTGCCCATTGCTTACTGCTGCAAGGAAAAGAAAAAAAAACAGGAAGATGTTTTTCAATTTCATTATTTATCAACCAGCGTCATCAGATGATGCTTACCCTTAAGCATATATTCTTTACTCTGTTCAATGGCATCCATCACCTGATCAAGAATTTTTTCAACAGGTGCGTTATAATCTATTTCCAATGGCTCTTTAATAGTTACTGAGAGCAAACTTCCTTTTTTCTTGAACTTCAATCCTTTTTTATTAAAGGCTCTCCAAAAACCGTTGATTACAATTGGAACAACGATGGGTTGGTTTTGTTTGATGATGTATGCTGTTCCTTTTCTTCCGGGAGCAAATGGTTGTGTTGTGCCTTGTGGGAATGTGATGACCCAACTTGTATCCAAAGCTCTTGCAATTTTACGAGTATCACCGGGGTCAAGACCACGCTGCACTTCTTTACCTTCTGAACGCCATGTACGTTTTACCGTTAAAGCTCCTGCTTTTGCAAACAATCTTGTGAGCCAAGTATCCTTCATGGTTTCGGCAGCAGCTACATAATATACTTTGGTAACAGGGTTTAATAAATAATAAGGAATGCCCAGACCTTTATACTTTCCCCATTTGGCCGCAAAGAAAATATGAAGAAACGTAATTACATCAGCAAAATAAGTTTGATGATTGCTCACAAAGAGCACATTACGCTTGGGAAGGTTTTTTAAATTTTCGCCACCTTCCACTTTCAACTTATTAATAAGTGCTATGCCGGGGTAGGTAGCAGCACCTATTACGAGATACACCACACGGCGCATGATATCTAAGTCCTTTACTTTTTGCAATAAATTACTCATGTTCATTGATGGTTTGGCTCAATCGGAACCGGCAAGATAACAATTTCGTAACATTCGGGAACATTAATTTTCAGTGAGTACCCTGTTAATTTTTTGATTATCAATACCCTAGTTTTGCGCCCATGAAAATACAAGCGTTCATTTTTGATATGGACGGTTTACTTATTGACAGTGAACCACTATGGCAAGAAGCAGGAAAAGCCACTTTACTGGATTTTGGCAAAGAGTTAACTTCAGAGCAATATCATTCCAGCACAGGTTTGCGGACTGAAGAATGGATTGAACATTGGTTTCATCACTTCAGCATTGATATGGCGCATGCACCGTCTGCTGTTGAAACCATCATCAATAAAGCCATTGCTTTAATTGATGCACATGGCGAACCAATGGAAGGTGTGGAGCATGCCCTTAACATTTGCAAAGAGCAAAACCATTTATTGGGGCTGGCCACCTCTTCTCCTCTTTCATTGGTAAAAGTAGTTTTGGAAAAGCTGAACTTACAAAATCAATTTGATGCCATTGCATCAGCCGAGCATTTGCCTTTTGGCAAACCCAATCCCCAAGTATATATCAATTGTGCAGATGCATTGCAGATTTCACCTGTTACCTGTGTGGCACTTGAAGATTCGTTTAACGGAATGATTGCAGCAAAAGCTGCACGTATGAAATGTATCGCAGTTCCCTCAAAAACTGATTTTCACCATCCAAAATGGAATGCTGCAGATGCCAAACTGGCCAGTTTAACTGAACTGCAAAAGGAACTTTTCGATCAATGGTAATCAGTAAGTAGTGGTCATATCTTCGTCTACACAAAGAATAAAATCTGCTTTGCCTTTATGCTCGTCCAAAAGCTTAGACAAATCTTTTTGTGAAACTGAAGCAATGGTGGCATATTTTAAACCGGGATTATTCTTTTTTAAATACCACAGAATGCCTTCATAATTATCTGAATGATAAGTTCCGTTATAATGCACAAATAAAGAACCTGCTGTAAAGTTTTTTAAGATGAAATAAGCCATTGTAGCATCTTTACTTGCCTGTGCTTTAGGCATGTTGGGTGTTGCATGATCGCCCATCATCTTCATCATGTTTTTATAACCGGGCAATTCAGCATCATAAGGAAAAGGAAGTGGCGCAATCCAGGTTTTCTGAACTGTATTCAAAGTATCCAATGCTTGAAATCCGCCTTTGTTTACCAATGAAGCAAAAAGCCGGGGAATATTTGTTGCAATAAAAGGAAGTTTATTCGCTTTTGCATAGTTCACCAGCGGAGCATAATCTGTTGGATAATTTTTCCAAAGTCTTGCCTGCTCTTTGAATTTTTTTTCATCAATTTCTCCATTTACATATTGAGTCAAAGGCAATTGATTATCTGCTTCAAACATTTCCGCTCCCAAAATTAATTTTCGCTGAGCACCTAAATCAGTTGTTAACTCCAACTGCAGCCAGTGTACAATGGGATTGTTATGATATTCTCCAAAAAGAAGCACATCCTGCTGCAACATGTATTTCAGCATTTTGCCATAGCTTACCTTTTTGCCTTTAGAATCAAACAACTGATAAGCCTTTTTGTCCTGCGCATCTAAAGCAGTACTTATAAAAAGACAAAGAATAAAAAAATAGTTCATCCTTCAATTATTTAAATGCATTTAAACCCGTTACATCCATACCCGTAATCAACAGATGAATATCATGCGTGCCTTCGTATGTAATCACACTTTCCAAATTCATCATGTGGCGCATAATGGGATATTCACCGGTGATACCCATTCCACCGAGCATTTGTCTTGCATCTCGGCAAATATTTGTTGCAATTTCACAACTGTTACGCTTGGCCATGCTCACCTGCTGGGGAGTAGCTTTGCCTTCATTCATCAATACACCTAATCTCCAGTTAAGCAATTGTGCTTTGGTGATTTCAGTAATCATCTCCGCCAGTTTCTTTTGCTGCAATTGAAAACCACCAATGGGTTTTCCAAACTGCATACGCTCTTTACTGTAACGCAACGCTGTATCGTAACAATCCATTGCCGCACCAATTACACCCCATGCAATTCCATAGCGAGCTTTGGTTAAACATCCAAGCGGACCTTTCAATCCCTGCACATTAGGGAAAATATTTTCTTTCGGCACTTTTACATTATCAAACACCAATTCGCCTGTTGCACTTGCACGCAAACTCCATTTGCCATGTGTAGTGGGAGTTGAAAAACCTTCCATTCCTCTTTCTACAATCACACCACGCACAATCCCTTCTTCATCCTTTGCCCACACAACAGCCACCTGCGAAAAAGGAGCATTGCTGATCCACATTTTTGCACCATTCAAAATCACATGGTCACCTGCATCTTTAATATTAGTCAACATGCTGCTGGGGTCACTTCCATGATTCGGTTCTGTTAAACCGAAACATCCCAACCATTCGCCGCTTGCAAGTTTTGGTAAAAACTTTTTGCGCTGCTCTTCACTTCCGTATGCATAAATCGGAAACATTACCAATGAACCCTGCACACTTGCAGTAGAACGCACACCACTATCACCACGCTCAAGCTCCTGCATCATCAAACCATAACTGATATAATCCAACCCACCACCACCATACTCTATCGGTACTGTGGGACCGAAACAACCCAACTCACCCATTTGCTTTACAATCTGCTGCGGAAACTCTGCACGCTGTGCATAATCTTCAATGATGGGCGAAATTTCTTTTTTCACATAAGTACGCACCGTATCACGAATGAGCTTTTGCTCTTCGGTTAGCAATTCATCCACCAAAAAATAATCGGGGCTCTGAAACAAATCTTGTTTTACTGACATATTGGAAGCAATTTTATGTTATCGTCTTTTATACTACTATTAAGCTGTTGTTGCCTTCGAATCATCCAGTGAATGATTCGCACATTTGTACTGCTTTATTCCTATTCAGCAAGTCAGCAATGTGCAATTTTTAACTGCCGCAAATGTACGAACGGCAACTCCAACAACAGTAAAAAGTTGTACTTTTCTAAGCCTTAAAACAGCATTTAACATGAAACAATTCTTATTTTTTTCATTTTTAATCTTTACAACTTCAATTTCGTTTGCCCAGCAAAAACAAGAAAGGCTTGAAGACCAGATTCGTCAATACTGGTTTGTGATGCTCATGAAAGGCCCCAACCGTACACAGGACAGTGCATCAGCCGCACAAATTCAGCGGGGACATATGGCCAACATCAACCGCCTTTATTACGAAGGCAAATTAAAAGTTGCTGGCCCTTTTGGTGATGGCGGCAACTGGCAGGGTATTTTCATTTTTGATGCCAGTGCTGAAGGTTGTAAAACAAAAGAAGAAATGGAAAAACTTTTGCAAACAGACCCTGCCATTGCAAATGGAAGATTGATATATGAACTCAAACCATGGTACACTGCAGCCATGGGAAGTTTTAAACCAGGGATTCCTGAAAAAAAGAATTGAAATGAGAGCCTTTCTATTGATGATTTTAAGTTTATTTGTCTCAACCAAAGCATTTATGCAAACAAAACCAACTTCTTATTTAGCAATCGGTGACAGTTATACGATTGGTGAAAGTGTTCCTGTATCGGAAAACTTTCCCAATCAAACAGCAGGCCTATTGAAGAAGGCAGGAATCAAAATTACTGAGCCCACCATCATTGCCAAAACAGGATGGACAACTGATGAATTACAGGAGCAATTAAGTCGCACTCGGTTGGCAGTACCGTTTGATTTTGTTACACTACTCATTGGTGTAAACAATCAATACCGTGGCCGAAGTGGAGATGAATATGCCAAGCAATTTGAAGAATTATTACAACAGGCCATTGGTTATGCTGGCGGCAAAACAAATCATGTAATTGTATTAAGCATTCCAGATTGGGGTGTTACTCCTTTCGCTGAAGGAAGAGACCGTAAACAAATTGCCAAAGAAATTGATTTGTACAACAGCATTAACGAACGCATCAGCAAACAATACAAAGTGCATTATATCAACATCACACGTTTTACAAGAGAAGCAGCGACTGATAAAACATTGATTGCGAAAGATGGGTTACACCCATCAGCCAAAGATTATACACGGTGGGCAGAGAAGGTGAAGGAAGTGATAATGAAAGAACTCAAATAATTATTTTAAATAGCTTTTCATCTCAAATTGATATTGCTGGGAAATCGCTCTCGCTTCTTTAGCAAAATCTTCGTTTTCACTTGCATAAATAATTGCACGGCTGGCATTTACTAATAAACCGCAATCATCATTCATTGCTTTTTCAGAGATATCTTTTAGACTCCCGCCCTGTGCACCTACACCTGGTACCAGCAAAAAATGTTCAGGAATAATTTCACGGATGTTTACAAACTCTTCTGCCTGTGTGGCACCTACCACAAACATTAAATTATTGGGATTGCCCCACTTGGAAACAGTACGCAAAACTCGTTCGTATAAAAATTCAGCACGGAGATGTTCTTCGCCGTTTTCACTGATCAATTGTTTAAGTTCAAAATCACTGGCGCCTTTGTTACTGGTTAAGCCGAGTACAATGGCCCATTTGCCTTCATACTCCAAAAAAGGACGCACACTGTCTTCACCCATATAGGGCGCAACAGTAATCGCATCAAAATTCATTGTTTCAAAAAATGCTTTGGCATATTGTGAAGAAGTGTTGCCAATATCACCACGCTTAGCATCTGCAATTTTAAAATGAGTGGAGGGAATATAGTTCACCGTTTCTTCCATCGCCTGCCAGCCTTTTACACCCATTGCTTCATAAAATGCCGTGTTGATTTTATAGCTCACACAAAAATCTTTCGTAGCATCAATTATGGCTTTGTTGAATTCAAAAATGGCGTTTGGATGTGATTGCAAATGTGCTGGAATCTTGGTGATGTCCGTATCCAATCCCACACAGAGATAAGATTGCTTTTGATGTATTTGCTGAACGAGTTGTTCTCTGGTCATGCTGCGAAAATACTTGTTTGATTACACAAGAACCAAAATTCAAAATCAGGAATTCAAAATTCTTTTCAGTGCTTCACCAAAGCTCCACACTTCTTCAAATGTATTGTACAAAGGCACAGGCGCCAAACGAATAACTGATGGCTCCCTCCAATCCACAAAAAACCCTTCAGCCATTAACGCATTATAGATTTCTTTACCACGTTCCAGCATATTCATACTCACCTGGCAACCATGTTCATTTTCACTACGAGGAGTTATAAATTCTATGATTGGCTTTGACTGAGAGTTGTTCACTTCATCCAGCACATACCACAAATAAGAAGTGAGTAGCTTTCTTTTTCTATTAATATTTTCCCATCCGGCTTCTTTTACAAGATCCAAAGCTGCACGGTGACTTGCCATCATCAACATTGCAGGTGTAGAAAGCTGCCAACCTTCTGCACTTGCAATCGGCTTAAAACCTTTCTCCATTTTAAAACGGGTTGCTTTTTCATAACCCCACCATCCAGCAAAACGAATCATTGTTTCATCTGTATGGTAACGTTCATGAATATAAACAGCACCCACAGCACCCGGACCGCTATTCAAATATTTATAACTGCACCAGCAGGCAAAATCAACATGCCAATTATGTAACTGCAATTCAATATTACCTGCAGCATGTGCTAAATCAAATCCCACTTTTGCTCCGGCTTGCTGTGCAAGTTGTGTGATGGTTTGCATATCAAACACCTGACCAGTATAATAATTAATACCACCAAGTAATACCAGGGCCAGTTCATTTTTATTTTCAACAATCAATTGCAAAACATCTTCATTGCGGATGGCATGTTCACCATCTCTTGGTTTGATTTCAATAATTGCTTCTTCAGGATTGTACCCATGATGTTTCACATGTGTTTCCATCATGTACTGATCACTGGGAAAGGCTTTGGCTTCGCATAAAATTTTAAAGCGCTTTCCTTCCGGCTGGTAAAAACTCACCAGCATCAAATGCAGATTCACAGAAAGATTATTCATCACACTAACTTCATGCGGCAAGCAACCAACAACAGTGCTGAGCGTTGCAGTAAGTTTATCATGATAATCCATCCAGGGTTCTTTGGCATGAAAAAACGATTCAACGCCAAGCGAAGCCCAATCGTTCATGATTTGCTGAATGTATTGATTGGTTCTTTTTGGTTGAAGACCAAGTGAATTACCCAAAAAGTAAACCTGTTCTTTGCCATCTTTTGCAGGAATAATAAATTGATGTCGAAATGCCTTTAATGGATCAGTGTTATCCAATTGTCGGGCAAAAGCAAGCGTATTTTGATATTGCATAGTAAGTTTTAAAATAAATCCGGATAATCAGTAATAATTCCATTCACACCCATTTTCTTCAACCGCTCAATATCTTCTTTTTTATTCACAGTCCAGGGAATTACTTTTATTTTTCGCTCGTGGCAATAATTTAAAAGTGCCTCATTCACTAATGAATAATGTGGACTGTAAATGGTGGGATTGAATCCCAATGCTTCAATTTGCTTTTCAATACCACGTCTATCAAAATCTTCAATCAACATAGCGGTTTTAATTGTTGGATAATGCTGATGCAAATATTGAAGCGTACGGAAATCAAAGGATTGAATAATTACACGGTCTTCAATTTCTTTTTCTTTAATAACAGCAATTAACAGTTCTACAAACTCAGCAGGCTTTGGATGAAATACATCATCTGTTGCAGGTATAGATTTGGTTTCAATGTTAAAGAAGGGTAAAGGACGTTTAGCTGCCATCATGTATTGCCGTACACTATCAAGCAATTCGCTGAGTAAAGGCTTATAAGCTGCTTTCTTTTGTTGTTGTGGAAAACGGGGATGCGGCTTAAGCCCCACATCAAACTTCTTTACTTCTTCATAAGTCATTTTAAAAATATTCAAACTCCGTTCTTCTTTCTCAGTTACAACTGAACCATCAGGCCTTGTGGTAATTTCATGATTAAAGAATGGCTCATGTGATAACACAACTTTCTTATCTTTTGTAATCACAACATCCATTTCCAAAGTAGTTACACCCAACTGTAAAGCTGTAAGCATTGCAGGGATGGTATTCTC
>JBKCJY010000310.1:0-10089 GCA_046301455.1 Chitinophagaceae bacterium
TAACAAAGAGCTTGCTACAAAATTCTACACATCCTTATACCGCACCTGTTTAGCACCGCTCATCAGCAGCGATGCAGATGGAGCATATCAAACACATGATAACAAACAACTGAAATTCACCAAAGGAAAAAACAAATACACCGTCTTTAGTCAGTGGGATGTGTTTCGTGCTTTGAATCCGTTGTTCACCATTACACAAACAAGACGATTGCCTGATATGATCAACAGCATGCTTCAATTTTATGAAGATAATGGTCTGTTGCCGGTGTGGGATTTAAGTACGTGGGAAGCCAACACAATGACAGGTTATCACAGCGTACCCATCATTGCAGATGCGATATTAAAAAACATCAAAGGCTTTGACTACAACAAAGCTTATGAGGCCATGCGTAAGAGTGCTTTTCAAAACCAGAGAGGTACACAGGAGTATATCGAATTTCGATTTTTACCACAGGATAAACATGGCTGGAGTGTTACGATTACACTTGAATATGCATTTGATGACTGGTGTATTGCACAGGTAGCAAAAAAGCTGGGCAAAATGGGTGATTACAAATTGTTTATGGAGCGTAGTATGTATTACAAAAATTTGTTTGATGCAAAAACGGGCTTTATGCGCAGCAAAAACAGTAATTATGAATTCAATGAACCCTTCGACCCGTTGTTAAGCGAACATGGTTTTGACGGGCAATACATTGAAGGCACCGCATGGCAGCATAGTTTTTTTGTACCGCATGATGTGAGCGGTTTTGCTGAATTGTATGGTGGCAAAGAAAAACTCATTGCAAAGCTGGATGAATTATTTACTGCTCCATCTGTATTGCATGGCGAAAACACAAGTGCTGATGTAACGGGCTTGATTGGTCAATATGCACATGGTAACGAACCAAGTCATCATATTATATACATGTACACCGTATTGGGTGCTCCAACAAAAGCTGCCCAATGGATTAAAGTTGTTGCTGATAGTATGTACAAAACCGGTCCTGATGGTTTGGTGGGCAATGATGATTGCGGACAAATGAGTGCCTGGTATATCTGGACCTGTTTAGGATTTTATCCCATGAATCCTGCAGGCGGAGAATATGTATTTGGGTTTCCGTTAATTGATAATGCAGAGATTCAACTGCCTAATAAAAAACAATTGCAGGTGAAAGTGATTCGTCGCTCAGTAAAAAAATCAAGTGGTATTGAACTGGTGAAATTAAATGGTAAAGAAATTCCTGTGCGGAGTATTACACATCAGCAGTTGATGCAGGGTGGTGTTTTGGAAATGTTTGTTAACAAGTAATCAGAATTTGAATTTCTAAATAACAATCAAATGTTGAAGAAAATCTTTCTTTGTACATTTCTAAATGCTCTTGATTGTGCAGCAGCTGCACAAACCACTTCACAACTCATTCCCAAGAAAGGTTTATATGTAACAACAAATAATCTTACATGGATTACCGGATCTGAAATCAATTTTTTCACTACTGACAAAAAACATCATCATTATTATTTTACCTGGTGGGAGCAGGATGAATTACGGAAGCAGCATGGGACGGCTTTACAGATCGGAAGTAAAAACACAGCGGTTCATGGAACCTATTCTTTATTGCAAGAACAGAAAGACATCTCAACTTTTATAAACTGCCAATGGAATCAAAATGACACGGCATTAGCTGATGTAGTGTATGCCAAGCTTTGGTTACCTTTTTTGAGCAACGCTGTATGGGCAGGATTAGATAATGTGAATATTACAGACATTACAAAGTTTACGGGCAATGGTGTTTTTCTTAAAACACCCTTTGGCAACTATTTCTTCCAATCCAGTCATCCGTTTAAAATAAAGCAGCAGGCAAATCTTCAGCCAGGTAAAAGCGAATATGCTGTTCGATCACAATACCTGTTGATTTATGAAGAAAACATTAAAGTAAATAAAACAAGCGGACTTAACCGAAGCCTCACAATTACTGAAGTTAAAGCTGTTGATGCAGTACAAAAAACTGCCATAACAAAAAACATTCAGCTTCAAAGAAAGAATGAAATATGGAACAGCAACAATCAGCTACATCCCTTACTTCCGCAGCCAAAGTTCATGGAGCTGAAAAATGAATACTACATCATTCCACTAAATAAACCATCAACACTTTCAACTGTAGCCCAACAGTACAGAAACAGTTTGCAACTGTATTGGCATATCGGCAACCACTACTTCCCCAACATACAAACACAACAAAACAATTTTCTTGCTGATGAGGGTTATACAATTGACATCAATAAAAATCTTATCAGCATACAATATAAATCTGCACAAGGTTTACAGCATGCCATTCATACATTGGTACAATTAACCAAAAATGAAAATGGTCAATTAGTAATTCCGCAAGGTATTATCAGAGACGAACCAAGTGTTGCATGGCGTGGCATACATATGTTCACGGGACCAACAAGCTGGCAATTGCACAAACGCATGTATGATCGTATTCTGTTTCCATTAAAGATGAACAAAGTAGTATTGCAATGCGAACAGGCTCAATGGAAAAGCAGACCAGAATTGCACAACAGCACCTCAGTTCCAATGAAAGATTTAAAAGATGAGTTTGATTATTTGCGTAAGTATCATAATGAACCAATACCACTGATTCAAAGTCTGGGTCATATGGAATGGTTTTTCAAACCCAAACAAAACCGCTTCATGGCGGTAAATCCGCAATATCCCTACACACTCAATCCTGATTTGCCTCAATCACAAAAAGCAGTCAAACAGTTATGGGATGAAACATTTGCATTGCTTAAACCCACAACCATGCATATTGGTTTTGATGAAATAGGCATGATTGGTTTTAATGAACCCAGAGAAAAAGAAGTGAAGTATTTCAAAACACAAATCAACTTTCTGCACAACTATGCACAACAGAAAAATGCAAAGCTGATGTTGTGGGGCGATATGGGCCTTGCGCCGGGTGAAGGACCTGATGCATTGAATGGTATTTCAAAAGAACGTGCTGCCACCATTCGTAGTTTTATTCCAAAGGAAAGCTATGTGGCCGACTGGCATTACATCAACAATCCCAATCCTGAAATTTATAAAATCAATCTGCAAATCTGGAAGCAAAACAATAATCTTCCATTAGCATCACCCTGGCTCTGGCCCAACAATGTACGTGGTTTTGTACATGCAGCCATTGATGAAAATGCAGGTGTACTGCAAACTACGTGGGCAGATTTTGAAAGCAGTGAAAAAAACATGCTGCTCAACATTGAACAGTTTGGTGCATACATTCTGGCAATGGATTATGCCTGGAGCGGAAGAAAAGAACTACCGGAACAATTGCCTTACAATGCAACGGAAGAATGGGCAACACGTTTTTATTCACAGGCTAAACCTGTAGAAAATAAAAATGGCTGGCGAATTATTGAGCCGATGCAGTTTCAAAACAGCACTTCAGCAGAACAAATGAATTTACCTGTTGCATATAAATTCAACTGGAGCAGCATTGCATCATCAGGATTTGTATTAAAAGCAACTACAGAAACCATTTTGCAGGAAGGAACACCAGTAGCAGAAATTCTTTTTTACAGCAACAAGCAACTTGTTTACAAAAAACAATTGCGTTATGGTGTGGATGTAAGAAGTGCTACGGATGCACGGATGAATTTTGCACATACAAAAGGGAAAGACGAAAAAACATTGTATCAATTCTTTCAAAAGCAGTTGAACATCACAGGAATTGAAATTAAAAATCTGCATCCCGCAAGCGGAATGAAAATAAATGAGATGGTATTAGTGGAATAGTATTTCTCTGCGTCTTTGTGGCTCTGTTGTTTTTCTACGTTTTCCAAAACCACTTCCGCTTTACAAAAAAGATAGTAATTAACGAAACAATGCCGGTAAACACCACACCCTTCATCAAACCCATAAAAAAGTTTTGATGCATCGCATCCCAATAAGCTTTTGTTTGTGTTAAATTCAACAATGGCAGCAATACCAAATTACCGGCAACATATGCCACCATCGGGTTCTTGCCATTCAACGAAAGATAAGTTGAAACAGAAGATAAAAAACTCCGCTTTGCCATTACACTAAAAGCTGTTAATGTATAAAAAGCCAGACCGCTTGTTACAAAATAGTAACTGTAAGTAGATAAATCTTTTTTAATACCACCTTCATACGCTTCAAAAAACAAACCAAGCAAAAGCAAATACATTCCTGCAGTAGCCAATTGTTTATATAAATTTTCTTTAGTTGATTGTTTCAATAAATACATAGCTGCAGCACACAAAGCGGAGCTTGCAATCAAATTCACAAACAGTAATCTTGTAAACAATCCATACAGATTCACAATCACCAAAGTCACAGAAATAAGCAAAAGCAAATTTTCAGTTTTCTTATTTACGATTGACTTTTCACTATTCACTTCTCTCATCATCATCTCCCCTGCAACAGTTCCGGGAATAATAATAAACAGGTACTTGAGGAAATAAAATTTATACAACCAGTCAAACTTGAAATCACCAATCGCATTGAATTGAAAAAGCTCCTTCGCCCATCCGCCTGCTGGTTCTTTGGCTGCTAAAAACACCGCCATAATAAACGGCAGTAATCCAATTCGTAATAAAGGTTTATCAGCAGTGAGGTAATAAATCACTGTTCCAAACAAGGCCATATTGGCCAGCACCATAATAATGATATCGCTGCGATAAAAATCAAAACCCTTTCCACCCCAGAAGGGAAGTTTCCACAATAAGAACAAAGCAACAGCAAATGAAATCAACTTCGCAATCAGAAAAACTGTCTTTAGCTTTTCATTTTTATTTTCATAAAACTGAAAGAAGAGTAATACAAATGCAAGCAATGAAAGTAAATGATCAACTGTTGTTGGTGCATCTGCAATCACCCATGCTTTCATATGCTGACTGAACAGTGCAAAAAAAGCCAGCAATAAAAAACGTTTCAGCGCCATCCCTAATACAAACAAAAAACCTTTGTTATTTTTAATATGTTTTTTTAACGAAAGCGGAATCGCCGCACCCATGCTGAAAAGAAAAAATGGAAACACCAGATCCACCCATGTAATACCCGGAATTGTTGGATCAAACTTATGAACAGGCGGAGGTACTTGTGCATGAAACATCCATGCAGGTAATACATCACCATAAGCAATAGCGCCACTCAAGATCATAGTGAGTATGGCAAAGCCACGGAGTGCGTCTAAACTTTCATTTCTTTTAAGCATAGCAGTTGTTTAAAAGTATTTACAGAAATTTACTTTTGCAAAGTTTTATTTAAAAAGCCCCGGTAGAAACCGGGGCTTTGAACTATTGATTATGACCGATAAAAAATTTTTACCATCCGGTGTTTTGTGTAAGTCCCGGGATTTTATCCCTTTCACCTTGAGGTATGGGACACAATAAATGTTGTGGTCTGTTAAACACACGCAATTCTCTTTTCAAACGTAATGCATCAGCATTTGGCCAGTTAATAGGAACCAAATAAACAGGATCAAATGTGGGAGCAGGTGCAGGTGTAATAAATTCAAGACCCACACCGGGTGTAAACTGCATCCGTGAGTTGCTTTGACCATACATCTGCATAGCCATTACTTTTGCAGCATAAGCACCATCATCCCAGCGGCGCATATCAGGTAAATGCAAACCTTCATTTGCAAGTTCCACCATTTTTTCTCTGCGCACCAGTTGCTTTAATTTATTGGCATCGGCTAATACATCAGGAGCAATATCAGGCATGCCTGCTCTTCTCCTTACCGTGTTAACACTTGCAGCAACAGTTGCAGCAGGTGAACCTTTTTCAACATTTGCTTCTGCATTCAGCAATAAAATTTCTGCATAACGCATATACACCCAACCTACTTTATAAAAATTACCTGCAGTGCCATTAATATCTCTGTCCTGGCAATACTTTCTCCATAAGTTACCTAAACCGTTTACACGTGGGCCAAAGATGTTGGCACTATCCTGGTTCACAGTTGTTGTTGGGAATGTAATTACTCTCGTTGTTGGATTAAAGCTTGCAAGAAAACGATCCGTAAAATTGAAAATAATACTTGTAAAGCCCTGTACAATTACTGTGTCGCCGGGTACAATAACAGTTTGCGCCATACGAGGGTCTCTGTTTCTGTTGGGTCGTGCAGGATTATACAAAGGTGATTCTGCAATATTTTTTCCATCCGTACATTCAAATAAATCAACTAAGAACTGAGAAGGGAAATGACTTGATTGACCACCGTTGTTACGTGAGCCTTGTACCAATTGCAGATAGTTGAAGGAACCTGGATCAGCATCACCAAAGGGATAAAAGAACATGATCTCTTTGTTTACATTGGCAGCTTGTCCGGCTTTACGGAAAAGATTTTGATACACAGGATTTAATCCATATCCGCCATTAGTGATCACATCATTTGTTAATCGAATTACTTCATCATAATTTCTATCAAGCATTGCAAGTCTTGCACCAATACCACGTGCAACACCTCTGCTAACTCTGCCGGGTTGTGCAGGATCCCATGCAAGATTGTTTGCTACACTTTCAAGATCGTTTAAAAGAAAATTGATAATTACTTTTTTATCTGTTCTTTTAAAATCATAAATCTCCTGCTGCGATGCAGGTGGTGCAGTAAAGAAAGGCACATCACCATAATATGCAATCAAATGCCAGTATGCCATTGCACGTAACACTTTTGCCTCTGCAATTACACGGTTATAATCTGAAGCAGACATAACAGATTGTGCTTTTGTCATATAAAACAAAAGGTTGTTTGCACGCTGTATAACCTGGAAAAAGCCGGTCCATAATTCACTCACAGTTCCGTTTGTAGGATCATAAGCACCTGAGCCAATCGTACCATTTAATGCACGTTCAAGGCCAAGCTCAGTATATAAATCCATTTTGGAATAATACGGAGTAGGGTTGCTGAAACCCGGACTGATGGTGCGTGCACCAATAGCACTGTAAACACCTGTTAAAGCCTGTTGTACCTGGTTTGCATCTGAGTAAAAATCTCTTTGTGAAACCGAAGATAGCGGGCTTCGATCCAGATATTTTTTGCAAGAGCTGATGGTTAATAGTAAAAACAGCATCAGCATGTTTTGAAAAATAAGTTTATGTTTCATAATTCTTTTGTTTGATTGTAAGAATTAAAATTTAAGATTAATACCAACAGTGGTTGTTTTCATAATAGGGTAGAAGGAGCCCGAAACATTGCTGATTTCAGGATCAAACCCAGGTTCGTAATTGGAGAATGTAAACGGATTTACAGTGTTTACATAAATACGCAACTGTTGTATATGTAATTTTTGTGAAATCACTTTGCCAAAAGTATAACCCAGTGTGATGTGTTTTACACGCATAAAGGCACCGCTTCTTAACCAAAAATCAGAACCTACATAGTTGCCATTACCACCACTGTACAAGCGTGGATATTGTGCATCTGTTTTAGATGATGTCCATCTGTTAAGTGCAGATTCCAAACCTGATGCAAACCAGTTGCCTGCATTAAATGGTTGTACCGCTACGCCGGAGATATAGTTATCTCTCTTACCCACACCAAACAAAAAGATATTCAGATCAAAACCTTTATAATCTGCATTAATGTTTAAGCTGTAGTCATAACGGGGAAAGTTATTACCCATAAGTACACGGTCACGTGAGTTGATGGTATCGTTCTTATCAATATCAACATACTTTATATCTCCTGCGCCTGTTGTTCTTGTTGCATTGAAAGGTGAAGCAAAGTTTTCACCCGCCTGGTATAAACCATTTGTTTTAAACAGGAAATAAGAACGAACCGGAAAACCTGCACGTGATACCTGGTTGCCCTGTACAATATCCAATCCTCTTAAATCAACAACTTTACTTGTAACATCAGATAAGTTTGCGGTAACGCTGTAGTTTAATTTGTTAACTTTATTGGTGTATGTAGCAGTGAATTCCCATCCTTTATTTACGATCGAGCCAGCATTGGAAGGAATAAATGAACTGCCTGCATAACCCAATGCATTTGCAACAGGAAAATCAAGAAGCATATCAGTAATTTTTTTCTGATACACATCAAACGTTATACTCAGCTTATTATTAAGCATTGCTAAATCCAAACCGAGGTTGCTTTGTGCCGATTTTTCCCATCCAATGGATTCGTTTGGAATATTGTTTAATGAGGATCCGGGCGTTAATACATTATTAAAGTAATAAGCAGTACCACCGTTTAATTGAGCAACAAAAGGATAATTACTTCCTACTTCTTGGTTACCCAACTCTCCATATGAAACACGCAGTTTACCAAAGCTTATGAATGATACTTTATCCATAAACTTTTCTTTACTGAAAATCCAGCCCGCTGAAACACCGGGGAAGAAGCCCCATTGTTTGTTCAATAACTGACTGAATCTTGATGAGCCATCATACCTTCCGGTAAATTCAAACAAATATTTTTGGTTGAATGTATAATTGAAACGACCAAAGAAACCTGCTAATGCAAATTCAGATGCTGAACCCGACGGAGCACCAAACGTAGATGTTGCAAGGTTTAAATAAGGACGATTTGGATCAGTTAAACCCTGACGTGATGCGCCAACAGAGCTGCTGAAATTATCTAATCCCTGGAACCCTGCCTGTAGTTTAAATTGGTGTGCACTCTTAAGATTATAAGCATAAGTACCAGCCAGATAATATTGATTGGTATTTACCCTGTTATTGGTATAACTCAGTAGTGAGTCACCAATTACACTCGCAAATGTGTAGCTGCTTGTTGCAGGATTGGGGTTATATGAATTATATGTACCTCGTGCAACGTAGGCTTCAGTAAATGAAGAACGTGCATTGTATGATGCTTCGATGTTGAAATTTTTAAACACTTCAGCATTCAATGCAAAACGGACTGAGATAGTAGGTGTTTCAGCACGGTTAATGCCTGATGCTTCTGCAAATGCAACTGGATTAAAGCGGTTTGATTGTCCTGCATCTCCATACAAACCATCGCCAAATTTCGCCGGCCATATACGTGCCATAGAAATACCACGTTGAACAATTTCAACAGGAGCCATTCCGCCAGGTTGTGTATTGGTTGATTTGGTATAAAACAAATCTGTCGTAAATTTTACTTTGCGTGAAATGTTGATATCACCATTCATCCGCAGGTCATATTTGGTAAAGCTGTTGTTTGTAACAATACCTTGTTGATTCAGGTATGTACCTGATACAAGGAAACTTGCTTTATCACCACCACCGCTTACAACAATATTGTGGTTTTGCATAAACCCGTTGTTTTGAAAAATCAAATCTTTCCAGTCTGTATCAAACCGGTTAAGATTATCTGCTGCCTGCGTTCTGTATTGATCAATTTTTGTATCAGAGTGAATTATGGGCCCACCTGCATTTACACTGTATTCATTCTCCAGAATCATATGATCAATGTTTGAAAGCAACTTTGGAAAATTAGTTGGTGTTTGTTTACTTAAAAAGCTGTTGAACTGGATGGATGTTTTACCAGCCTGTCCTCTTTTTGTTTTAATCAAGATAACACCATTTGTACCACGTACTCCATACACTGCAGTTGAAGCAGCATCTTTTAATACTGTAACACTTTCAATGATATTGGGGTCAATATCATTCAAACTCACACCTTCCACCCCATCGGCAATAATTAATGGTGAGCTGCTGCCTGTAATAGAACCGATACCACGGATGTTAATAGCACCACCATCAACACCGGGTTGTCCTGACCCTTGCTGCACTACAACACCGGGGGCAAAACCCTGTAATGCCATACTGGTTGATGCCAATGGACGACGAATTAACTGATCGCCTTTTACCGTGGCAACAGCACTTGTAATGTTTCCTTTCTTTTGGGACCCATAACCTACAACAACAACTTCTCCCAAATCGCCGGAAGCTGCTGTTAACGCAATTTCAACGGCTCCGCCTGATACTGTTGCTTCTTTTGTAACAAAGCCCACACCGCTAAACACCAGAACATCGCCATTAACGGCAGCAATTCTAAATGTTCCGTTGGGTGCAGTAACCGTACCTTTTTTACTGCCTTTTACTGTTACCGAAACACCTTCTGCAGGGTTTCCTGTTGTGCCGCT
>JBKCJY010000311.1:0-3521 GCA_046301455.1 Chitinophagaceae bacterium
AAGGAATTATAAAATACTGGCAGTTGCATTTACAATCGTAGTTGCATTTGTATCAGCCTGTAAAAAAACAGAATATAAATTCGGAGATATTAAAACTCCCGAAAACCTCACCATTACTACAACTGTATTAGGTGTTGATGCAAGTAACCCCAATGGTAACGGTGCCGGCCGAGTTGCCATTACAGTTACTGCTTCCAATGCATTGAATTACAAATTTGATTTTGGTGATGGCAAGACGCAAATGGTGCCCGAAGGATCAATTACTTATAAATATGCTTCACCAGGTACAAATGAATACACCATTACTGTAAATGCTATTGGTACAGGCGGTGCAGTTTCAACTATCAGTAAAAAAGTAAAAGTGTTTGTGGCATTTGAAATACCCGCTCTTATTTTAAGTAATTTAACTGGCGGTTCTTCTAAAGTGTGGGTTACTGATAAAGATGCACCCGGCCATTTTGGTGTGGGTCCTAATACTGAGTTTTCACCCATTTGGTATTCGGCTACTCCTAATACAAGAGAAGCTTGTGCGTATGATGATGAGATTACATTCTCAAAAGATGCCAATAACAATGTGTTTATGAGTATTGATAATAAGGGACAATCCTTTTCAATTGGTGCTTCATCCTCATTCTATGGGTTTGGCGGTGGCGATGCATGTTTTGGAATTAATACAGGTGGCAATAAAAAATTAGTTTTTATGGATGCTACCTCTGCATCTACACCTGCAAATTCTACACGCATTCAGTTTGATGTGCCAGGCAATGGTATAATCAATTTTGGAACTGGCGGAACTACATATGAAATATTATCACTTACACCAACTCAGATCCATTTGAGAAATATTGGCATTGATGGTAATTCATGGTATCAAAAATTAAAAGTGAAATAAGCAAACTGTAAGCAACCCCTTTACGCAAGAGGGAACAGGGGTTGCTCATTTTTTCTTCATCATTTACTGGAATACTAAAATGAAATATGTTGCTGCCATATTAATGCTGTTATTTATCAACTATTCATGCAAAAAGAAAAATTCTGATTCTGTTGATATTGCTCCTTCTAATCTTACACTCGTTGCTGATGTGAGTACAGATAACAGCGGAAGTGTTTCATTTACTGCTTCTGCATCCAATGCAGTTAATTATGAATTTGATTTTGGAAACGGCGTGTTTCAAAATGCTGCTTCCGGAAAAATAACATACAAGTATCCTGTTTCAGGAACTTATACTGCAAAAGTTACAGCTAAAAGTGCAGGAGGGCAATCAGCTACTAAAAGCTTCAGTTTTACAGTATCTGTTGCTTTAACATTGGTGTGGTCTGATGAGTTTGATGTTGCAGGTGCACCTAATTCTTCACGCTGGGGTTTTGATATTGGAACGGGAAGTAATGGATGGGGAAATAATGAATCACAATATTATACCAGCCGCCCTGAGAATGTTGTAATCTCAAACGGCACATTAAAAATTACTGCACGCAGGGAAGCATTTAGCGGAAGTAGTTTTACTTCTGCAAGACTTGTTACGAGGGATAAATTTTCTTTCAAGTATGGTAAAGTAGAAGCAAGAGCAAAACTTCCTGCAGGTATAGGTACATGGCCTGCAATATGGATGTTGGGTAATAATATCACAACTGTTGGATGGCCTGCCTGCGGCGAAATTGATATTATGGAACATGTAGGTTCACAGTTAAATAAAATTTATGGCACGGTGCATTATCCTGGTTTTTCAGGTGGTAATGCGGTAGGAGGTACAACCAATGTTTCCAATGTTACTACAGAGTTTCACAAATATGGCGTTGAGTGGACATCAGCCACAATTAAATTTTTAGTGGATGATGTTGTGTTCTTTACATTCAACAACACATCAAACCTTCCGTTCAATCAAAACTTCTTTATCATTATGAACGTTGCAATGGGCGGAAACTTTGGAGGCACTATCGATCCTGCATTTAACAGCGCATTTATGGAAATTGATTATATAAGAGTTTATCAATAAAAATGGCTTCATATTAAGCAATCATAATCAATAGCAGGAGTGAACCATGTTTTTTTTTCTAATCAAACATCTTTCACTCTTTATTTTGGAAAAAATAAATGCGGTTTCATTGAAGTGATTGCAGTTTGCCTCACTAACTACTTTTTAGATTAATGCGGTTGTAATTAAAATGGGGTGTTTAAAAAATATAATATCTAAAGAACAGGTTCTTTTAAGCAGTTGCAAGATTGTTGGGTAATTTAAATCATTGCTATATGATTTTAAGTTTCTGTATATAATTAATAAGGTAAGTATCAGCAAAATTTACAAAGACAAACGGTTAATAGATACGCTTTAACAGCATCAATAATTGTTATATGAGAAGGAGAAGGATGGATTTACTGTTTATTATTTTATCACTGTCTGTCGTTGCGGCGGGACAGGACAAAAAAGTGTTTGTAAAAGAGGATAACGGAGGTTATAAATTTATAAATGCCGGTAAAGATTTTTTTATCAATGGAATGAACTGGGATTATTATCCTATTGGTACAAATTACACTTACAGTTTATGGAGCCAGCCTGAAGCCGTAATAAAAGCGGCACTTGATTATGAAATGCCCATGCTTAAAACTATAGGCGTAAATACCATTAGACAATATACAGGTGTGCCGGCAAAGTGGATTCAATATATCTATGAAACTTACGGAATATATACAGTTCTTAATCATACGTTTGGCCGATATGGGCTTACTCTAAATGGCAACTGGCAACCGAATACGGATTACTCAAGTACATTGGTAAAAGAGTTGCTGATAAATGAAGTAAAGCAAATGGCTGTTCAGTACAGAACAACACCGGGGCTGTTAATGTATTTGCTTGGCAACGAAAACAATTATGGGCTTTTTTGGCGTGGTGCAGAAACAGAAAATATTCCTGTACAGGATCGTCAATCAACTAAAGATGCACATCATCTTTACAAGTTGTTTAATGATGCTGCTAAACAAATGAAAGAACTGGATCAAAATCATCCCATTGCTATTTGTAATGGTGATTTAATGTTTTTAGATATCATCAACGTTGAATGTACGGATGTTGATGTACTTGGTATTAATGTTTATAGGGGCTTGTCATTTGGTGACTTGTACGAACGTGCAAAAAATGAGTGCGATAAACCTGTTATGCTCACAGAGTTTGGAGCTGATGCTTTTAATACACAAACAAAAAAAGAAGACCAGGTTTATCAGTCACAATGTTTAGTGAGTAACTGGAAAGAAATTTATGCAAATGCCAGTGGTTTAAGTGGTGCAGGAAACAGTATTGGTGGTTTTACATTCCAGTTTAGCGATGGGTGGTGGAAAAGCGGGCAAACCATTGGGTTAAATGAACATGATGAAACCGCCTCCTGGGCAAATGGAGGTTATTTGAATGATTATAAAACCGGGCAAAATAATATGAACGAAGAGTGGTTTGGCATTTGTGCAAAAGGAAAAACAAATGAAAAGGGTATTTATGAATTGTTTCCCCGTGCTGCTTATTATGCTTTAAAAG
>JBKCJY010000312.1:0-4502 GCA_046301455.1 Chitinophagaceae bacterium
CCCGAACCTGTTTTTCCAATCACTGCTATCTTCTCCCCTTTTTTTATGAGCAGACTAAAATCTTTCAATGCATGAATGCCTGTGTGCGGATAAATAAAGTTTATGTTTTTGAACTCAACTTTACCTTCAATTTTCTTTTTAGTACGCAATCTGTCATTTTGAATAGCAGAAGCTGTATCTAAAAATTCATTCAATCTTTTTTGCGAAGCGCTTGCACGCTGTATGGTGCTTGCTACCCAGCCAATAGCACTTACTGGAAAGGTGAGCATGGTTAAATACATTATAAAAGCAGCCATATCACCAAACTGCATTTCTCCTTTCATATATTGCAAACCGCCAATTAAAATGACCAGTAAAGTACTGATGCCGATAACCAATGCCATTGCCGGAAAATAAATAGCTTCAGTTTTTGCAAGAGCAGTCGCACTTTGCCTGTATCCTTCGCTATTTTTTTCGAAAAACAACTGCATGCTTTTTTCCTGAACAAATGATTTTATGACACGTATACCAGAATAAGACTGCTGTGCATTGGTTGTTAATCCGCTCAAACGCTCCTGCACTTCTTCACTTTTTTTATTGATGATATTGTTTACATAATAAATGGTAACAGCAAGTATTGGTAAAGGCGCAAGAACATAGAAGGAGAGTTCAGGATTTTTTTTGACCATATAAAACACACTCAGCGACATAAGTGCAACAAGGTTAATGAGATACATTACCGCAGGGCCTGTGTACATACGCACACGGCTCACATCTTCAGCCATTCGGTTCATTAAATCGCCTGTTTCATGTGTTTTGTAAAACTGCGTATCCAATTGCTGATAATGTGCAAACACTTCGTTCTTCTGATCATACTCAATGTGGCGGCTCATAACAATAATGGTCTGCCGCATTAAAAACATAAAGAAACCACGAAGCACGGCAAAGAACAATAAAATCACACCAAAAAAAGCAACTTTGG
Organism: Chitinophagaceae bacterium; assembly: GCA_046301455.1. Lineage (GTDB taxonomy): Bacteria > Bacteroidota > Bacteroidia > Chitinophagales > Chitinophagaceae > Lacibacter. The sequence goes on from JBKCJY010000312.1 coordinate 962, forward strand.
TAACCGGCTCATATTCAAATGACATGAGCTTTGGAATTAATAAATCAACCAGCGGATCATTATCTTTTGTTGCAGCAGTATCACTGCTGCCTTTAATAAATACAGTAACCTGGTCAATAATAAAACCTGTAACCTGCGGAGCCAGAACAGCAAAATAGTTGGAGATAAAAATAAAAATTACCCCAAGGATTAACCGCCACCTGTATTTCCAGAAATATTTATTGAGTGCGCCGAGATGTTTCATGCGCTGCAAAGTTAATGATTACAAAAGGCTGTAAAATTTATTGTATGAGTGGCAACGATTTTACAATGAGGCGAAGAGAATAAGAGAAACTAAAATGCTCATCTTTCTATCTTCGCCTCTGTTTTATAATTGTTATTGCAGTATTATAAAAGATAGGCCAGTGATAACACCGGCCTATATGAATTTTGTTTTTATAATTAGATAGATTACGAATGCAGATAACTATGCATTTGATCAATCTGTTCTTTTTGCGACAGAATGGTTTCAGTAACCACATCATTAATGGAGATGATACCGCAAACATGATCGTTATCAAAAACAGGCAGATAGCGGATGTTTCCTTCACTCATCATATGCATACATGTTTCAATTGAGTTCTCTGGGGTGATACGGGGCAAACCGGTACTCATAATTTCACGAACAAGGGTTTCAGTTGAAGAATGACCTTTGAGTATTACTTTACGGGCATAATCACGCTCGGTGAGCAAACCAAGATAATTTTCACCCTCCATTACTATTACTGAACCAATATTTTTATCGGCCATTAATTGAAGAGCACTTAAAACAGATACATCAGGCAAAACTGAAATTATATTGGCTCCTTTTCGCTGGAGGATATGAGATACTTTCTTCATTTTGTAAGTTTTATTCTGAAATCAAATTAAGAAAAAAACGGGAATGAAGATTAGGAAATTAAACTCACCCTCCTTGAGATTGTACTTATTCTTGATTTCCGCCACTGTTCCAACGAGGGGATGTGCGGTCTTACAGCTCAATAATTATCTTCCAAAATCATCCTGCAACCGAATAATATCGTCCTCATCACTAGGATGGTCAGTGTCAGTATGTTGCCAAATTTCAGCCACAATACCCCAAGAATCTAAGCCCACCAGCCGGTGACGCTGTCCTTTGTTGAGTATAATTACGTCACCAGGCTCAAATTCATTTACATCATGTTGCTCATCATTTTCACTCATTACTACTCCAATTTCCCCTTTCACTACACGCCAAATTTCGGCACGGCGGTTATGGTATTGCCAGGAAAGCCGCTGATGCGGTCCAACAACCAATAATTTTGGGCTGAGTTTATTGCCCAGCATCAGACTTTCTTTTTTATAAGTTGGGAAATAGGCAGCAATAAATTTATCTGCATCATTTTCATCCAAAACAAAAAAACCACCCCATGGACGTGTAAAATCTGTTGATGAAATGCGAATTTGATAGCTGGAGAGCTCCTGCTCAATTTGGCCGACAAGGCTTTGTGGAATCATAGGTTTCAAAAATAAGTGATTTTGAAAAGAGACAAAAAGTAAAAAGCCATTCTAAGAATAGAACGGCCGTTAACGATTGCTTGCCATATGAAAATCTTTATTTAGCTCTTTCACACCCCGGCAAGCTGGGCTTCATTTTCACATACCCGAGCTAAGAGACTAAGATTACTTCTTAGTTGTGTCAGCAGCAGCAGCAGCAGCTGTATCAGCTTTTGTAGTATCAACAGCTGGAGCAGTTGTGTCAGCAGCAGGAGCTACAGTAGTTGTGTCAGCAGCAGGAGTTGATGCATCTTCGTTGTTACAAGCTACAAAACCGAGGATAGCGAACGCTAATAAAACCTTTTTCATTCTTTTAATTTTTTAAAGTTTAAGATAATTATCAGGGGTTAATACCCACGTCACCCAAAAAGTAACCCGTATCTTGAAAAAAATTTTTTTTAGCCCGTTTTGGGTTACAATTTTGTCCTTTACGTATTAAAATTACGAACGAGTGAAAGTTGAATCTACAGATCTGGAATTATTAAACGGTTTGGCTCAAAATAACCGAAAGGCAATAGAAGAGCTCTATTCACAGCATTACCGAATGGTGCAATCGTTTATTGTGAACAATAACGGCACTACCGATGATGCAAGGGACATTTTCCAGGAGGCAATGGTACTCTTATACGAAAAAGCCCGGTCTGGCAATTTTGAATTAACCAGCAAACTAAAGACCTATGTATATTCAGTATGCCGTCGTCTTTGGTTAAAACGCCTTCAGCAGCTCCAGCGTTTTGGAGCGCCTGTGGAAAGCATGGAAGAAGTGACCCCTGTAGAAGAAGATCTGGAGGAGCAGGAACGGAGGAATGAAGCATTTGGGATGATGGACAAGGCTCTGAGCCACCTTGGAGAACCCTGCAAAAGTTTGTTAGAGGCCTACTATGTGCACAAGAAGCAAATGCAGGAAATAGCTGAAAATTTTGGATATACCAATGCCGACAATGCCAAGAATCAGAAGTACAAGTGCCTAATGAGATTAAAGAAATTATTTTTTGCGTCATATAAAAACGGGAACTGAGATGGATGAAATTTTATTGATAGATGCTGCTGAACGATACCTCAACGGACAAATGAATGCCGAAGAGAAAGCCATGTTTGAGCAGTTGCGGAAAACAAACCCCGAAGTAGACCAGCTTTTTGTAGAACATTCATTGTTTTTACAGGAGTTTGAACGATACGGTGGTGTGCGTGATGTAAAACACAGCTTACACGAAGTACATAATCAATTACTGCAGGAAGGTGTAATTAAAGAAGAAGAACTTACAGGCACAGCCAAAGTAGTGAACTTCTGGAAACGTTATAAACGTACCATTAGCATTGCTGCTTCTATTGCAGGTATTACTGCATTGTCTATTAGTGGAATCACTTTGTTACTCGGACCTAAGAATAATTCACAACAAATATTGGAATTAGGTAAAAAAGTTGACAGGCTCAATAATGCTGTAAAAATCCAGGATACAAAAATCAACAACATTGTAAAGTCAACTAAAATCCCTTCCGGATCTGAAATCAAAGGTGGGGGCTCTGCTTTTTTAATTGATGGAAAGGGCTATTTAGTAACCAATGCACACGTAATTAGGAATAATAAAAAAGGAATTATTGTTACCAATAGCAAAGGAGAAGAATTCAGGGCTGTTATACTGGTTACTGATGCTTCAAAAGATATTGCAATCCTGAAAATACAGGATGATGATTTTAAAACAATGGCCGGTTTGCCTTATGGCATCCGTAAATCAACTACTGATATTGCTGAACCTATTTTTACTACAGGTTATCCTGATAATAAATTTGTTTATGGTGAAGGTTATTTGAGTTCAATCACAGGCTTTAACGGTGATACACTTAGCTGCCAGATAGCAGTTGCAGCCAATCCCGGTAACAGCGGCGGACCAGTATTTAATAAGAATGGTGAAGTGATTGGCATCCTAAGTACAAGAGAAGAGCAGGCTGAAGGTGTGGTATTTGCTATTCAAAGTAAATACATTGT
>JBKCJY010000313.1:0-11481 GCA_046301455.1 Chitinophagaceae bacterium
AGTTTGAACGATACGGTGGTGTACGTGATGTAAAACACAGCTTACACGAAGTACATAATCAATTACTGCAGGAAGGTGTAATTAAAGAAGAAGAACTTACAGGCACAGCCAAGGTGGTGAATTTCTGGAAACGATACAAGCGCACCATTAGTATTGCGGCTTCTATAGCAGGTATTACTGCTTTGTCTATTAGTGGAATTACTTTGTTACTCGGACCTAAGAATAATTCGCAACAAATATTGGAATTAGGTAAAAAAGTTGACAGGCTTAATAATGCAGTAAAGATCCAGGACACAAAAATCAACAACATTGTTAAATCAACTAAGATTCCTTCCGGTTCTGAAATCAAAGGTGGAGGTTCTGCTTTCTTAATTGATGGAAAAGGTTATTTGGTAACCAATGCACACGTTGTTAGGAATAATAAAAAAGGAATTATTGTAACCAACAGCAAAGGAGAAGAATTCAGAGCTGTTATACTGGTTACTGATGCTTCAAAAGATATTGCAATCCTGAAAATACAGGATGATGATTTTAAACCAATGGCCGGTTTGCCTTATGGTATCCGTAAATCAACTACTGACATTGCTGAACCTATTTTTACTACAGGCTATCCGGATAATAAATTTGTGTATGGTGAAGGTTATTTAAGTTCAATCACAGGCTTTAACGGTGATACACTAAGCTGCCAAATAGCAGTTGCTGCCAATCCCGGTAACAGTGGCGGACCTGTATTTAATAAAAATGGTGAAGTGATTGGCATCCTAAGTACAAGAGAAGAGCAGGCTGAAGGTGTGGTATTTGCTATTCAAAGTAAATACATTGTTCAAATGGTAAATGAGTTAAAGAAAGCTGATACATCTTTCACCAATGTAAAACTACCTGCAAATTCACAAGTACGTGGTATGGATCGTGTACAACAGGTAAAGAAAATTCAGGATTATATTTTCATGGTGAATGTATATTAATTAGTTTTTTCTGTTTTTATGAAACTGCGAACCCCAACTTTGTGTTGGGGTTTATTTTTAAAAAAAGATTATTGTTCAAAATGAGCTGATGATATCTCCTTAACATTGGGCATTGAAGACTCTAATCAGCGTGTAAATAAAGAGATTAAGCAAAGAAGAGTGAAAGTAAGTAATTAAACACTTGCCTTAAACTCTTCAACTATTTGTTTAGAATTAATACGAAAAGAGGCTGTTCCATTTTGAAACAACCTCTTTCTTTATATGGAAACTTAAATACTACTCAGCTCCTCTTCCTCACACTGCTGGCACCGCTTGATTTCATACTGCTGATAACAGCATTGCCCCTGTAATTCACATCACTGGCACCACTTGCACTCACTCTTAAATCTTTGTTTACTGTGATGTTGATATCCGACGCACCGCTTGCATCTGCTTTACAGGTTTCTGAGATCAGATTGAATCCTTTAAAATCACTGGCGCCGCTGGATACAATCTGAATGACACCCACACTTCCTTTTATATCACTATCTGATGCACCGCTTTGTTCAAAGCTCATTTCATTGTATACAACTTCTCCTTTCAAACTGGAGGCACCACTTAATTTTACTTGCAGATTAAAACCTTTAATAACACCATCAATTTTTACATCACAGGCGCCTGAAACATCCAATCTGGAAAGATTTTTTATGGAAACATAAGCACGGAGTCTTTTATTGTCTTTATTCCATACCAATTTCGTGCCTTCATTATCATACCAAATGCGGAGTACACCATCTTTTACTTCCGTTTTTATTCTGTTCCTATACTTCTCTTCCGATGCACTTACAACCACTGCTTCTTCATTACCCTGTTTAATAATTACATCAATGGCATTGGAAACTTTAACAGCATTGAAGCTACCGCTTATATTGCGCACCTGTGCATTTTTATCATTCACAACCATTACATCCTGCGCCTGTGCAATGAATATTGTTGTGAAAAGTACTGCTGCAATAAGAAAAAAATGTTTCATTTTATTTGTTTTAAATGATGATGGTTTAACTGTTTATTTTTTTAACTCCACCGCCTAATCTTGTATTTACATCTGAAATTTTTGCATCGCCTTTGTAGTGAATGTTCCCACCAGTTGATGCATCTACTTTTAATTCATCTTTTACTGTTGCTTTAATCTTTGCTCCTGTTGTGCTGCGCAAATCAGCTTTACCAGCAGCTAAATCGTAAGCTGCAACTTTTGCACCGCTGTTGGCATTTACATTCAACACTCCAGCTGCACCAGAAATACAAGCATTGGCACCGATTTCCGCTTCCAATATCAATTTACCTGCTTCAATCTTACCACGAACACTGGCACCTGAGTTGAGGTAAATACTCAACACATCTTCTTTAATTACACCCTGAATATGTACATCAGCCCCTGCTGCAGCTGTAAGTTTATCTAAGGTTTTAAAAGAAACATAGGCCTTGAGTTTTTTGCCGCCACTTGTCCAATCATTGAGGCTTTCACGGTCGTAGAAAATCTTCAACACCCCATCTTCCACTTCTGTTTTTAAACGGCTGCGGTATTCATCACGGCTGGCACTTATGGCTACAGACTCTTCATTACCCTGACTAAGGTGTAAATCTATGCCATCGCCCACTTTTATTGAGCGGAAAGGTTTTACGGAACGCTTTTCAACATTTTCATCATTAAACGTGGCATTCTGTGCGGCCATGTAAAGGCCTGAAGATAAAAAAGCCACAAGCAAAATCATTTTTTTCATCTGAATAAGGTTTTGAGTGATACGAAGAAAGCGAATGAAAAGTTACAGCTATTTAAAAAGAATTTATCTTTGTCCCGCTGTTCGCCGCAAAAGCGGTTTCAGCTTAGATTCCTCGGGGTGCTGACGGCTCAAAAGGCTGAAGGCTGAGATAAAACCCGTTGAACCTGAACAGGGTAATGCCTGCGCAGGGAAGGAGGCTTTCGTTTTCCCCCTCTCTTGTAGCAGCATTTCCGTTTCAATTTTTTAACTGTTAAATGTATTTGAAATGAAAAAATTGATGCTGGGAATGTTGATGATTGTATCACAACAAATCCTCATGGCTCAGTACAAACTGAGCGGCACTGTTTCTGAGAAAAACGGAAACAATTTAATCACAAATGCCACTGTTGAAATTGCGGGCAATGGATTTACGCAAACAGACAATGAAGGAAGGTTTTCCATGGCATTGCGCCAAAAAGGAACTTACACTTTAAAAGTGACCGCCATTGCTTTTAAACAGTTTGAACAAACTGTAACCATTACGCAAAAAGAAACAACGCTCAACATTCAACTGGAAGAAGCGCCCCTATTTTTAAACCCTGTGGAAGTAAATGGGATCCGTGCAACTGACCGTATGCCGTTTGCAAAAACCAATCTCAACAAGCAAAGCATTGAAAAGATGAACACAGGTGTTGACCTGCCATTCATTCTTAATCAAACACCCTCTGTTGTAGTGAACAGTGATGCAGGTAACGGCATCGGCTACACAGGCATACGCATACGTGGCACAGATGCCACACGCATTAATATGACGCTGAATGGCATTCCGTATAATGATGCAGAAAGCCAGGGGTTATTTTTTGTGAATCTTCCTGATTTTACCTCATCTGTAAACTCGATACAAATTCAAAGAGGCGTTGGCACATCATCCAATGGTGCAGGAGCTTTTGGCGCTACTTTAAACTTAAGCACGAATGAGTTTAATGAAAAAGCCTATGCTGAAGTAAATAATAGTTTCGGGAGTTTTAACTCTTGGCGACATACAGTAAAAGCAGGAACAGGTTTACTCAACAATCATTTTACAATTGATGCAAGATTATCATTCATCAACAGTGATGGGTTTATTGACAGAGCTAATACTGATTTGCGTTCCTTTTATATTTCGGCCGCTTACCTCAATAAAAAATCATCTCTGCGCTTTAATGTGTTTTCAGGGAAAGAAGTTACGTTTCAAGCATGGAACGGAATACCTGAAGCTAAGCTGAATGGTGATATAGCTGCTTTGCAAAATCATTATTGGAATAATATTGGAGTGCTATACAAAAACACACAGGATTCAATTAATTTGTTCAACCCCAACAATAACAGAACCTACAATACTTTTCTGTACAACAATCAAACAGATAATTATCAGCAGGACCATTATCAACTCTTTTTTAATCATGAACTGAACAAAGCATGGAATCTAAACACCGCTTTCTTTTTAACAAGAGGAAGAGGTTATTACGAGGAATTCAGAACCGATGTTGATTTGGCTGATTATGGTTTGGCAACATCTCAAAGTGATATTGTTCGTCAACTGTGGCTGGATAATTGGTTTTACGGAACTACTTATTCATTGCAATACAAAAAGAACAAAGACCTGTTCACAGTTGGAGGCGCTTACACTCGCTACAAAGGTTTGCACTACGGAAAGGTAATCTGGAGTGAAGTATTTGTGCCGAAAGATTATCGCTGGTATGATTTGGATGCGTATAAAAATGATTTTTCTGTTTATGCAAAATATCAGAGGCGAATGGCACAACGCTGGGAATTGTTTGCTGATGTGCAGTACAGAAATGTGAATTATACATTGAATGGTTTCAGAAATAATCCTGCGCTGAAGATTGATAATGATTTCAACTTTATTAATCCCAAGCTGGGCATTTCTTATGCTGATGGAAATGGATGGCTGGGTTTTGCATCTTTCAGCGTGGGCAACAAAGAACCCAACCGTGATGATTTTGAAGCAGGGGCTGCACAACAGCCTAAACATGAAACTTTGTTTGATTGGGAGTTAAATATTGAACAACGGAAAGCCAATTACAATTGGAGTATAACGGGTTATTACATGCGTTATAAAAACCAATTAGTACTCACAGGAAAAATAAATGATGTGGGTGCTTATGCAAGAATAAATATTCCTGAAAGTTATCGTGCAGGTGTGGAGTTGCAAGGTGCCGTAAAACCTTTATCATGGTTTAATGCTGCTGCCAATCTTACGTTCAGCAGTAACCGTGTGCTCAACTTTACAGAGTACACTGATGATTATGATAATGGCGGGCAGAAAGAAAACTTTTTTAAATCTGCTCCCCTATCCTTTTCTCCAGCATTGGTAGGTGGCGCTACGGTTAATTTTATTCCTGTAAAAAACAGCGAACTTAGTTTGCTAAGCAAATATGTGAGCCGTCAATACTTAGATAATACAGGCAATAAAGCAAGAAGTATTGACGCCTTTTTTGTAACAGATTTGAGAGCGGCTTATACATTAAAAACAAAACTGGCAAAAGAAATCATACTTTCCTTTCAACTCAACAATCTGCTGAATGCCATGTATGAAGCGAATGGGTATACGTACAATTATATCTTTGGCGGGCAAACTATTGTTGAAAATTTTTATTACCCCATGGCAGGAAGGAATTTTATGATGGGGGTGAATATTAAGTTTTAAAAGTTTTCTATTTAATACTTGTATAATTGTTTAGAAACTTTATACTCCACCGCAAGAGTTCGAATGATTAAGCAACGCTATCTATATTTTCAAAAGAACGGTGTGTTGTATTTAAAAGTTTTAAACAACCGAAATGCTCCATTTTATTTCATTATGCCTCAATAAAAAAGCCCCGGCTCATCGCCGGGGCTTTTGCTTGTAAGCTTATGCAAATTAGCTTCCTGCATTTTCATTAGCTGTAGCATCGCCATCTAATTTCTTCTTCAAATCAGCGAGTACACCTAAATCACCCAGTGTAGTTTTTTCAACTTTGCTTTGTACATCTTTAACCGCTTTTTTGGTACGTACAGCTTCAGCAGACTTTTCTTTACGCTCAGCATCTTTCTCTTCTGCTTTCACTTGTTCCCAAATACGAGTGTGACTTAATACAACACGCTTTTCATTACGGTCAAATTCAATCACCATAAACTGTGCTGTTTCATCAGCCACAATTGTTTTGCCATCTTCTTTACCTAAATGACGTGCAGGAGCAAAACCTTCAATACCGTAAGGCAATTGAACCAATGCACCTTTATCATCTTTCTTAATTACATGGCCTTCATGAATGCTGCCGATAGCAAAGCTTTGCTCCAGCGCATTCCAGGGATCTTCTTCTAATTGCTTATGACCGAGTTGGAGTTTGCGGTTTTCTTTATCAATGCTCAGGATCATCACATCAATTTCCTGACCCACTTTTGTGTATTCACCGGGATGATTGAAACGCTTGGTCCAGCTAAGATCACTGATGTGGATCATACCGCCAATACCTGCTTTCAATTCAACAAACACACCGTAAGGAGTAATGTTCTTCACCAAACCTTTGTGCTTGCTTTCTACTGGGAATGCATCTTCAATAGTGCTCCATGGATCCTGGCTCATTTGCTTGATAGAAAGACTCATCTTGCGAGCATCTTTATCAAGTGTAACGATCTTGGCTTCATGCTCATCACCCATTTTGAAGAATTCTTTGGCGTTGATTGGTGTGTTAGCCCAGCTGATTTCACTCACGTGAACCAGACCTTCAACACCCGGCATGATTTCTAAGAACGCACCATAATCTTCAATATTTACAACCTTACCTTTTACAGTATTGCCTTCAACAATTGTTTCGCTCAGTGTATCCCAAGGATGAGGAGTTAATTGCTTCAAGCCAAGGCTGATACGTTTTTTCTCATCATCAAAATCAAGAACAACCACATTCAACTTCTGATCCATCTTCAATACTTCTGAAGGATGGTTGATGCGGCCCCAGCTAATATCTGTGATGTACAACAAGCCATCAACACCACCAAGGTCAAGGAATGCACCAAAGTCTGTAATGTTCTTGATAGTACCTTCCAGTACCTGGCCTTTTTCCAGCTTGCCCATAATAACGGCACGCTGTGCTTCAATATCGCTTTCAATAAGTGCTTTATGACTTACTACTGCGTTCTTAATGTTTTCGTTGATCTTAACCACTTTAAATTCCATGGTCTTACCAACAAATTGATCGTAATCTGTAACAGGCTTCACATCAATTTGTGAACCGGGTAAGAATGTTTCCATTCCAAACACATCCACAATCAATCCGCCTTTTGTTTTGCTGGTAACAGTACCGGTAACAATTTCACCTGTTTTGTGTACTTCCATAATACGCTCCCATGCACGAGTAATGCGTGCAAGCTTGCGGCTCAGGTGCAGGTGACCTTCACGATCTTCTTTTTCAACCACCATTACTTCTACAAAATCTCCAATTTTCAAACCTTGTAAATCACGGAATTCGTTTAAAGAAACAAGTCCGTCACTTTTAAAACCGATGTTTACAACCACATCTGTTTTAGTAAGTGCCACCACCTGGCCCTCAACCATTTCACCATCATTCACTTGTTTGAAAGTGCCATCATAAACAGTGTCGAATTTTGCATACTCTTCTTTGCTGTAAATAACAACGTTACGTTTGTCAACGCTCCAGTCGAAATCGTCGTGAGCAGTTTGCGCAAATACAGGTGCATTTGTTGTCGCTGTAGATACTTCAGCAGCCTCGGCTACCGTAGCATTCTCCTGTGCATCAGCGTTTTGATTAACAATTTGATTTTCTGACATAAAATGACCCCGGGATTTTTTTTATGTTCGGGGGCGGCAAAGGTAGGGCTAAAGGCCTTGCAGGCAAAGGATTTTGAGGTTTATTTTTAGCTTTAAAAAAGGCGATTTTTTCTCTTTGACAAGAGTCTATATGCCATTGGCTATAGGCTTTGCAATAAGGGTTATCGGCTAATGACTCAAACAAGGGGCTTTGAACCAAAAAAGCACCTCATCAACTTCCCGTCCCCTCCAGGCTTTGGCCACGCTTTAGGGCGTGTCTGGCTCCTTCGTCGCCGCCTTTTGGGCACGGCAGCCCTTCAACAGCAAACAAATCCCTGCAAACCAGCTATTTGCAGAAATGAGCAATTAAAAGTCCATCAGCCAAAAACATATTTTAGAATATTACCAGCAGCTATTAAATTCGTTGAACAACAATTACATATGGAAGAACAAAATCTGCTCAATGAGTTTGAAGAGCCCAAATACCAGTTTGTAGGTTTTTGGTCACGCTTTGGAGCAAGGTTTATTGATGGAATCATTCTCGCCATTGTATCATGGCCATTAAATGAAATTGGTGACTCTATAGACAGCCTTCCCTTAATTGCAGTTCTTTCATTTATTCCGTTTTTCTATCACCCCTTAATGGAGTATAAGTTTGGAGCTTCAATTGGAAAGATGGCTTTGGGTATAAAAGTGGTGAATTATGAATTTCAAAAACTCACAATCAGTAATGTGCTGCTGAGAAATATTTTTTTCCTGGCTATAGAAATCATTTCAGTTGGCATGACCTTATTTACGTATAATGCTTTTCAAACAATTGGAGATGAAGGAGGGTTCAGAAGTATGACTGATATTTTTACTCCTGAAGTTACTTCGTATATGTGGTTTGCATTGGCTGTGTTTCTTTTTTACATTGCCGAAGCAATTGTTCTGGCGAATGATGAAAAGTACCGATCTATTCACGACCGCACGGGTAAAACCTATGTTGTAAGAAAAACATATTAAATAATTCCTTCCAGCGGTGTTTTACGGTTCCATCTGATAAAACCTATAATACCAAAGACCATACTAAGGATGCCGCCACTGAGTGCAGTGTACCCTACCATTGTATTACTATCAAACTGCCCTTTGTAAATACCATAAAATGCCCATGCTGTTACCAATGCAAATGCAATTTCACCTCTTATAAAAGCAAAACCTGCAGTGAGTAAAAAAGCAATTACAATCATATTGCAACTCCAGATCCATGGTTCAATTCCAAATCCATTCCATTGAATATTTACCAGTAAAGCTGTTGTGTTAGCAATAGTTGCTACGCATATCCATGCGAGATAAACAACAAATGGAATGTATAAACTATAGGTATAGATGCCGGTGATTACATTTCTGTTTACCTGCATTCTTATGTAGATTCCAATTAACGTTCTCAATAACCACAACATAATGATGAGTGAAAGAACCACCTGCAGATGATGCCATACAAGAATCCAAGCAGCATTTAACACGCATGATACAAGAAAAAAAGGCGCAATCTTTTTTACATGAACAAACAATGGGTCCTTTTCTTCTTCATTCCATAACACTTTAAAGGAAACAATTACATATAAAAGCAACAACAAATAAATCACTCCCCAAATGCTGAATGTAATTCCGGCAGGTACAAAACTATTGGGAAACATAGCACTAATCTCACCTGTATTAAGTCCGTTGATAGGTAAAATATTAGCTAATGCGTTTACTGTTACCATAGTTATAAAAAGTAACAGTTGTAAAACGGCAAGAAGTTTTTTGTTCATGATCAAAAGTTTATTTCAAGTGTTAATTTTTATTGTTTTTTGGCCACATCGTATATCCATAAAAATTATCATCGCTGTTGGTATAAATTAGCTTGATAATTTTTATGGATATTTCCACAATGTATAACTGCGTGCCAGTAAAGGTAACAGCAAAAGAGTAAGCAAAGCCCACCCCGCCCCAACTGTGCATAAAACAATAACAGCCATGAGTAAAAGATAAATGGGGTAAAGCAGTGCAATGGCGGAGAATATAACACTGTCGTAATGAATTGTTTCTTTAATACTCTTTGCGAAAAGATGTACAGACAGGAACAACAATACATGTGCTATAAATCCAAGCAATGCTGGCAATGCAAGAAGAAAACTAAATTTATTTTTAATTGGTTCACTTACAATAGTTGACAATTGAAGCAACTGACGTTCTGTTTCTTTGTTAATGCTTTGCATTTTCAATCCATCTTCATCCGTTGGATTGATTATTTCTTTGCCGAATGCAGTGCCAAAACTGATATCTACTTCTTTGGGAAATTGTTTAAAGGAGTTGAAACGAATCCATACGGGCAGCAGTTGCACATCCACTCCATCTTTCCAACCCTGTATGAGTAAACGTGGCGCTCCTTTTTTCAAAGGTGTTTGTAAAGTAGTTTGATGTTTGCAAAATCCTTCTACAAAAATCAGAACATGCTCGCCACGTTTGATGATTTCACGACAAATATTAAACGTAACATCATTATGGATCAAATTCTCTTTGCCATCTCTGATGCGGTAAATGGGAATCATATTTACAGAACGCATTACAGCAATAGCCCACTTATTTTTAAATACATCACTACGTGTTAAAAAATGCACCCGCTTTTTCATTTGTGCACCAATCAATATGGCATCTAAAAAAGAATTGGGATGATGACAACCAATTACGAGCGGCGTTTCCATACCTGTTACACTCTTGTTGTAAATGCTGAAACGTTTACACAAAAGCCAGATAGTGAAATGTGTGAGAACTTTTACAAGTAAATACATAAGCAATATCAATGCGTAAATTAAGTGAAAAACAAGTAACTTTCTTTTCTAAATTTCCTAACATGAGACGTTTACTTCTTACATCATACCTCTTGCTTCTTACTTCTATTCTGCTTAGTCAAACAAAATTCCTCATACCCTATCCTTCAAAATTTGGCAACAAGCCATTGGACGGTAGATTGCTGTTGCTCATCAGTACCAATAACAAAGCAGAACCACGTTTTCAAATAAGTGACGGGCCGCAAACACAGCAGGTGTTTGGTATTAACGTTGACAACTGGAAACCCGGCGAAGTAAAAACAATTGACGCCAAAGCATTTGGCTATCCGGTGGAGAATATGAAGCAATTAAAAAACGGAACTTATAATATACAGGTGTTACTGCACAAGTATGAAACTTTTAAACGTAAAGATGGACATACTGTAAAATTACCAATGGACAGAGGTGAAGGACAACACTGGAATTTAGCGCCGGGCAATCTGTATAACAAACCTGTTCAATTAGGTTTTAATAATGCAGGAGCGAATGCATACACCATCAATCTTGATTCTGAAATTCCACCCATCAAAGAGCCGGAAGACACGAAGTACATCAAGCATATAAAAATTCAAAGCAAGTTGCTAACGGAGTTCTGGGGACGACCGATGTTTATTGGTGCACACGTGCTCCTGCCGGAAGGATGGGATACACATCCCAATGTAAAATATCCCTTAGCTATTATGCATGGTCATTTCCCGGATGACTTTGGCGGTTTCAGAACCACACCACCTGATCCTGATTTAAAGCCTGATTATATAGCACGTTTTAACTTAACAGGTTATAACAAAATAGTACAGCAGGAAGAATATGATTTTTATAAACTGTGGACAGGCCCCAACTTTCCAAGAGTGCTTGCCATAGAAATTCAGCATCCTACTCCATACTATGATGACAGTTATGCAGTGAACAGCGCTAACAATGGTCCTTAGGGTGATGCCATTACGTATGAACTCATTCCTGAAATTGAAAAACGATTCCGTGGTATTGGTGCCGGATGGGCGAGATTTATGTATGGAGGCAGTACCGGTGGCTGGGAAGTATTGGCCGCACAGATGTTTTACCCGGATGAATACAATGGTTGCTACAGTGCCTGCCCTGATCCTATTGACTTT
>JBKCJY010000314.1:0-1965 GCA_046301455.1 Chitinophagaceae bacterium
ATGCTACCCGAAAATTTATTGTTCCTGCCATTCCGCAACAGGTATTTACCATCGGAACATTTACTGTAACCAAACCCATTTTACTCATGCTGTTGTTTGCAGTACTTATGGTAGTTGCTTCTTACAGTATGATTAAAGGAAATCAAAAAGAAAGCGATGCAACGCAGGAAAAACAAAAATTCAATTATCCGCTCATTCTGCTTGAAGGCGCAGTAGTTGGTATTTTAACCGGTTTAGTAGGAGCCGGCGGAGGTTTTCTTATTATTCCTGCACTTGTTTTGTTAAGTAAACTGCCAATGAAGCAGGCCGTTGGAACTTCTTTACTCATTATAGCGGCCAAATCATTGATTGGATTTTTGGGTGACGTTGGGCATCAAATCATTGATTGGAAATTACTGTTCATTGTAACTGCTTTGGCCATCGGTGGTATTTTTATCGGCAATAAACTCAGTCATAAAATAAGCGGCGACAAACTCAAAAGAGGATTTGGCTGGTTTGTTTTGGTGATGGGTGTTTATATTATTGTAAAAGAGCTTTTTCTTTAAATCAACTCACAATGAGAAAAAGGACACTTGCTTTTCTCTTCTTATTACTGCTTCTTCATTTACAAACTAATGCACAGCAACCGATTAATGTTACGCTAAAAACGATTCAACTGAAAGAAATGCCTGGCCTGCAATCTTTTGCAGCAGCTCAATACCAAGGCAAATGGGTGTTGATAGGTGGCCGCACAGATGGGTTGCATATGAAACAGCCATTTGCAGCTTTTGATCCCGTGCATAATAATACTGATATAGTTGTAGTGGATTTTTTAAACAAAAAAGTATTCAGGTCTTCTGTTCTATCTCTACCCCGACCACTTTCAGAACAACTGCAAAGCTCTAATATGGAATTTGTACAGAGAGGTGAATTACTTTACTTATTTGGTGGGTATGGTTACAGCACTTCACAAAAAAAATTTCTAACACACCCAAGAGTCACGGTAATCCGCTTATCGCTGCTGATAGAAGCTGTGCTCAAAAACAGAACTATTGAACCTTGTGTTTATTCTATGGAAGATGAACGTATGGCCGTTACCGGTGGGGGTGCCGGATTTCTTAATAATCGATTTTATATTATTGGTGGTCAAAAATTCACTGGTCGTTATAACCCTCACGGCCCCGATCATGGCCCTGGTTTTTTACAGGAATACACCAATGAAATCAGGTCTTTTCAACTTGAATTAAAAGAAAAGAGTATCCATGTTCAGAATTTTAAAGCCCTTAGGGATGAAGCAGAGCTTCATCGAAGAGATTATAATCTCGTTCCGCAAATATTTCCATCCGGGAAACAAGGCTTCACTGTTTTTTCAGGGGTATTTCAATACAAAGAAAATCTGCCTTGGCTGCACCCTGTAGATATATTTGAAACAAGCTATTTGCCAAATAAACAATTTGAACAACTGTATAACCATTATCATTCGGCGCATCTTCCTGTTTACAGCCGGCAACAGAATCAAATGCATACCCTTTTTTTTGGCGGGATTGCCAAATTTTACCGTGAAAAAGGCATAATAAAAGAAGACACGGAAGTGCCATTTGTGAACACCATCAGCCAGGTGAGTCGATTGGCAAATGGAGCCATGCAGGAACAGGCACTTGATGTTACCATGCCGGGTTTGTTGGGCAGTAGTGCCTGGTTTGTCATCTATGAACAACAGCCACAATTTGAAAGTGGCATCCTTGACTGGGATGCATTGGCAAAGGGAGAGCAACTAGTGGGATTTATTGTTGGCGGCATCAGCAGTAGTGCCCCGAATATTTTTTGGCCCAATACGGGTGATCAAAGCACTGCTTCTGCTTCCATTATAGCTGTTTACATTCGCAAATGATACCAGGTTAAATCTGAGTTTTGTGCGTTCCTTGTTACAACTTACAATTAAACGCAGCTACTTTTTTAATTTTACAATCGCAATTTCTATAAGGG
>JBKCJY010000315.1:0-2692 GCA_046301455.1 Chitinophagaceae bacterium
AAAGCTGTCAGCTCCATTCCAGTCGTGCCAGTTAAAGCGACGAACTTTATAAGGACAGTTGTTGGCACAATATCTTGTACCGATACAACGGTTATACGTCATTTGGTTCAAACCTTCACTGCTGTGGTTGGTTGCAGCAACCGGACAAACGTTTTCACAAGGAGCGTTATCACAATGCTGACATAACATTGGTTGGAATACCACATCAGGGTTTTCCATATCGCCGCTGAAGTAGCGGTCAATGCGTAACCAATGCATATCATGGTACTTGCCCACCTGGTTTTTACCTACCACACTCACATTATTTTCAGCAGAACAAGCCACCACACAGGCACCACAACCGGTACAGGTGTTAAGGTCTATGCTCATGTTCCACTTAATACCCGGTTTATCAAACACAGGATAAAGAGTTCCTTCTGCCTCAAAGTTTTCAATACCGCCGTAGTCTTTTAATTCATGAATACGTTCGTTAATGATCACCTTTGGATCTTTCTTAAATATGTTGAGTGAAGTTTCTTTAATTACTTCCACACGGTTGCCGTAAGTACCATGCGTTTGCATCTGAGAAATCTTATAGGTTTCATCAGTTGCTTTTACATCTGCCACACCGTAGTAAGTATAGTTCTGCCCATTAAAAGATCCAAATGGATATGCATTTTGTCCGGCTCCTTTTGCAGCCAGACCTATTTTTTCATTACGTCCGTAGCCAACTGCTATAGCAATAGTATTTGCATTTGTACCCGGTACAATAATGATAGGAAGTTTTAACTCTTTACCATTTACAGTGATAGAAACCACAGGTTTATCTGGTTCTACTTCGTAATTATCAAGATTTAAATTGGGGAAGAGTTCTTTTTGCAATGCAGGAGAAATCACAGCATAGTTATCCCAGGTAGCACGAGTCATGGGATCAGGCATTTCCTGCAACCAGGGATTGTTGGCCATTTTACCATCACCAATACTTATTTTTTGATAAAGCACCACTTCATATTTACCGCCCTTGGGAGCGCTTAATTTTGCTGCAGCATCTGCAACAGCAGCAGCGTTAAATGATGCGCCTTCAACAGCAGCGGGAGCTTCAATTACACCATCCTGTAAAGCTTTATCAAAAGCAGCCTGTGAACCAAGCTTAGTAATCCAGTAGTTTTTGAAATAAGTTTCATAATCAGCCACCGTACTGCCGCTCCATATTAATAAGGAAGTAGCAAACGCTCTTGTTTTAAACAGCGGATGAATTGTAGGCTGAATAAAAGAGACATGATTTGTTTTTGCTTCTGCATCGCCCCAGCTTTCCAGGAAGTGAGGAGCAGGCAAAATGTATTGACAGTTTTGTGAAGTTTCATCTTCATTTTCACTGAATGAAACAGTTACGCCAACCTTTTTCCATCCATCAACAAATTTCTTAGTATCAGCATAAGTGTAAACAGGATTAGCACCGTATACTAATACAGCACCAACGTTGCCAGCATTCATATCAGTCACCAACTGCTCCATCTCTGCATCCACACCTTTGCGGTAGTTTACCATGGTGCCGAAGTTGATGGTTTTGCCGATAGCTCCTATTTTGTCGTTGATAGCGTTTACAATTATCTGTGCATTTACATTGTTGGCTCTGCACACAACAAGGGCGTTACCGCCTGCTGCCAGCAATTCTTTAGCAGTTGCTTCAATACCTGCGGCTAATCTTTTATCAGCAATTGCAGGAGCTGTAACAGCACCGCCCAGTTTTGCATATAAGTTGAGCAGTACAGCAGCCGTTTCACTTGGTTTGTGATTAAAGCGTTCATCTGCATTGGCACCCGTCATGCTGTACATACTTTCAAATTGTATGTGACGGCTCATTGTTGGGTTCTTCTCATCAATCTTTCTGCCGGTTGCATATTGTTTTGAAAACTCAACCGGGCTTAACCATGTACCAAGGAAATCTGCACCAAAGCTTACAATCACTTTAGCATTATCAAAATGATAAGAAGGGATTCCTTTTTTGCCAAATGTGATTTCATTAGCCTGTATCATAGCGCTGTAAGAAACAGCATCGTATGTTACATGTTTTGTAGTGGGGTATTTTGCTTTGAACTCTTCTACAACTGCAGCCAAAGAAGGTGAGTTGATGGTAGAAGTTAAAAGAACGATTTGTTTTGATCCAACAGCAGTTAAAGCAGCAGCAATTTTCTTATCAACCGCTTCGTAAGTGGGTGCTTCTTTGAAACCATCCGCAGTTTTCTCCATGGGGTAACGCACACGTGCCGTATCATACAAACTTAAAACTGAAGCCTGTACACGTTGTGATGTACCGCCTTTTGTGAAACCCAATTCATTTCCTTCAATCTTAATAGGACGACCATCTCTCACTTTAGCTACCACAGGCACCACATCACCATCCAACACAAATGTTGTTGCATAATAATTAGCAACACCGGGAACAATATCAGCGGGTTTGTTAAGGAAAGGAATGGCTTTTTTAACAGGTACATCACAGCTTGCAGCCAATGTAGCAGCAGCAGTGCTAAAGCCGAGATACTTTAAAAAGTCACGACGATTACTGTTCATACCACTATCTGCACCTTCAAACGGAAGTTCTTCTTTGAACTCATTTGCTGCATCTTCCTGGTATGCTTTTGTTTGATTCAGCTCTCCGAAACTTTGCCAATACTTTTTATTGCTCATATGCTTGTTGATAGCTAATTAGAAA
>JBKCJY010000316.1:0-2149 GCA_046301455.1 Chitinophagaceae bacterium
AAAGGTGATTAAGAACGCCAGTGTTATAGCCAGCTTTTGCACTTTGCTTACTACAATTAAGCCCAAACAACAAACAGCAAAAAAAATCACGACACCGCTTCCCCATTGCGCAGGTGAAAGCCATGCATCTTTTGTGAGCAAGACTGTTGCTACAATACCAAATGCAGATGGATTGAAAATATGTTTACCCTTGTAACGTAATATGTATTTGGAGAGAACAGTTAATGCAGCAGCAATGATGCAGATGTACCAATGATTGGTTTTTAATAATAAACATAAACTCAAACAACTGATGAGTGCACTCTTCCAGCCACCATTATCCCATTGCAGCGGATGAATTATTTTTTTTATTGATATGAAATCTGCGAGCCATTGCATCAACAAGCCTGTACTTATGAATAATACATACGCTTGCCACTCTGCTTTCCATTGGAGAAATAATAATCCGTATACGAGAAAAGTTATTTGAAATGCCATTTGGAAATAACGGGCATCCAATGGTTTTGGTATCACCTCCATGTATTTGAATTTGTAATTGGATGAAGTGGCAGATTGAATTACATAAGCCTGTACAGAAAAAGTTTTGTTAACGTACTGGACTATTTTGTCCTGTTTTGCTTTCAATGAGGTATTTGTACAGATAAAGAACGCCTAAGTCATCACACAAAAATCATTTCCCTTAAAACCCTTACTCTGCCTGCAATGCCGTACATTTGCGGCTTCAAATTTTAGAGGCTGGCATCAGGATTTTACCTGAACCGCAAACTTTTTTACAACTATGTTAGCAGCAAGAAATATAACCCTGGCCTATGGCAAGCGGGTGTTGTTTGATGAAGTAAATATCAATTTCCAGAAAGGAAATTGTTACGGTGTTATTGGCGCCAATGGTGCGGGAAAGAGTACCTTTTTAAAGATCCTGAGTGGTGAAATTGAACCCAACAAAGGTGTGGTGGAAATTACACCCGGGGAACGAATGGCGGTGCTCAAACAAAACCAGTTTGAATTTGATGAGCAAACGGTTTTGAACACAGTGCTCATGGGTCACAAAAAAATGTGGGAAGTGATGCATGCCAAAGATGCTATTTATGCTGATCCTGAAGCTACGGAAGCAGAGTACATACGTGCAGGTGAAATGGAAGCGGAGTTTGGTGAAATGGGTGGCTACACGGCTGAAAGTGATGCAGCTAGTTTTTTACACGGTCTTGGTATAAAAGATGAATACCTCCACAGTTTGATGAAGGATATTCCAAGTAATTTAAAAGTGCGTGTGTTGCTGGCGCAGGCATTGTTTGGCAATCCTGATATTTTGTTATTGGATGAGCCTACGAATGGTTTGGATATTGAAACCATCGGCTGGTTAGAAAACTTTTTGGCCGATTATGAAAACATTGTACTCGTTGTAAGTCACGACCGTCACTTTTTAGATTCCGTGTGTACGCATGTGGCAGATGTGGATCGCTCTAAAATAAAAGTGTTTACAGGTAACTATACGTTCTGGTATGAATCAAGTCAATTGATGGCACGCCAGTTGGGCGATAAGAATAAGAAGATTGAAGACAAACGCCAGGCATTGATTGACTTTATTGCACGCTTCAGTGCCAATGCTTCTAAATCACGCCAGGCCACTGCACGTAAAAAAGCATTGGAGAAATTAACCATTGAAGAAATTGAACCATCCAACAGAAAATATCCCGGCATTATTTTTCAACCGTTGCGTGAAGTGGGTAACCAGATTCTCAACGTTGAAAAATTAAAGAAGTCAGTTGATGGCCGTGTGCTTTTTGATAAAGTTTCTTTCACTGTGAACAAAGGCGATAAGATTGCTTTTGTAAGTAAAGATCCGTTGGCCGTAACCCATTTCTTTGACATTATCAATGCAGAAGAAATTGCTGACCATGGAAGTTATGAATGGGGAACAACCATTACCAAAGCCTACTTACCCGTAGAGCATAACAACTTTTTTACCGGAGGAATGAATTTGATGGAATGGTTGCGTCAGTACGTGCCTGATCATGTAAAGGATGCAGACGAACCTTTCCTCCGTGGGTTTCTGGGAAAGATGTTGTTCAGTGGTGATGACATCATGAAAAAAACAAATGTGCTCAGCGGTGGTGAAAAAGTACGTTGCATGGTGAGTAAGATGATGATG
>JBKCJY010000317.1:0-5948 GCA_046301455.1 Chitinophagaceae bacterium
ATCAAAAATTTATTGACGCCATTATTCTTTTGCTTTCGCTCTCCTCCACTTCTTCTTTTTCTCCGGCATATAAATCTCTTTTGCTTTCAGCACCAGTTGAATAAATTCATTACGCAGGTAATCCTGTTCATTGGTAAAATACGTGAGCAGGGCTACCAGTTCATTCCAGCTTTTTAAATTGATGTATTCCGATTGGCGCATGAGCAATCCCAGCCATGTAACAGCAGCAGAAAACTGATAATTGTTTTCAAGCGTTGCAAATGGATAATAGGATGTATAAAACGGAATGAGTTCCTGTGTCTTGGTTGTACTGCTTTGTACTGTATAACTCAGTTCACCTTCAGCAAGTGGCGCATTTAAACTGGTAAGATCAGCGGCAGGCACAATTTCAAACACAGCAGTAACGGTATGGCCACTTCCCATTTCACCTCCTTCAAAAGAATTGATGCTGTCGTTCAACATATCTTTCCGGTTATCATAACCAATCAAACGGTATCCCTTTACATACTTCGGATCAAACCACATATTCAGAAACACATCACTGGCGCTCACATAAAATGTTTGTAAACTTTCAGTAACTAATACTTTTTCTGCTTCAGCAATATTATCAATGTATGCAAAATTGCCATTGCCTTTTTTGGCCAATGCCTCCAGTTTGGAATCTTTATAGTTGCCCATGCCCACACCAAGACAAGTAAGATAAATTCCTGATTGCTGTTTTTCTGAAACGAGTTGCATCAATGCTTCCTCAGTTACTTCACCCACATTAAAATCACCATCCGTTGCAAGGATAATGCGGTTGTTACCGCCATACAGTACTCTTGACTGTAACAAATTATAAGCAGTACGCAATGCAGAGCCGCCGGGTGTTTCACCGCCTGCCTGTAACGAATCAATAATGCCCAGTATTTTCGCCTGCTCGTTGCCGGCAGTAGGATGCAGTGCAATTGTAATTCTTCCGCCATACGTTACAATGGCCAATGTATCTATAGCACGCAGGTTTTTCACCATCATCCTGAAACCGGATTTGAGCAAATCCAAACGGTTGGGCATATCCATAGAACCGCTCACATCAATCAACAACACAATATTGGCCGGAGGTGCCGAATCATAGTTGAGTTTTTTACTCTGCAGTTGTACAAAAAATAATTTGTTATTACTGTTCCAGGGACAATCCGTAATTCTCGACTGCTGTGCAAATGTTTTTCCATCTTCCACAGTTAACTCCGGCTGCGGAAAATAGTTGAGCATTTCTTCAATACGCACTGCATCTGGTGGCGCTTCTGAGTTCATATTTATAAAACGCCGGATGTTGCTGTAACTGGCTTTATCAACATTTAACGAAAAACCTGTAACAGGAAACTTTTCAGTGAGGTTAAATTGATTTTCAATTTGCACACTGTAGGTTTCGCCATTAGCAATTTGATAATTGTTTTGTTCCTGTGTTTTATCTTTTGTTAATGAGAGCAGTTTCTTCTTTTGCGGAATATTGTTGTGGCCGGAAGGTTTTAATATCAACTCATTCATTAAATCGGCTGAAAGCAGTACACGTTTAGTTTCATAACCATTCAAACTTAATTCGGCGGTGTCATTTTTTACGGATGAAGGGATACCAAAACCACCTGATGAACCGCTGTAATAAAAGTTATTGGAAGAAAGTATATGAATGCGAACAAAAGGTAAAGCAACACCTGCCGCATCTTTTATTTCACCTCTGAAATAAAATTGGGCATTTGCTGTAACAGCAAAAAAAAGGAAGAACCATAAAGCAGGTAAACTTTTTATCATATGCAAGTACCCTCTTCACAGATAGCAACGTTGTTACAGCTTATGGATTGTCTGTGAGCTGGTAAATTTCTTTGATATTTCTACCCAGGCCGTCATAATCCAGTCCATAACCCAGCAAAAATTTATTGGGAACTGAAAATCCGAGATAATCAATTTGTACAGGATAAACAGTTGCTTCAGGTTTGTGCAGCAATGCAGCAATCTTTAATGAAAGCGGCTGCTGGTTTTGTAACTGAGGCAAAAACTCATTGAGTGTTTTGCCCGTATCAATAATATCTTCCAGCACCACTACATGGCGGCCTGTTAAATCTGTATCCAATCCAATGGCTGTTATTACCTGCCCGGTTGATTTGGTTCCTTTATAAGATGCCAGTTTTATAAAACAGATTTCGGATTCAATGCTGATTTGCTTAAACAGATCTGCTGCAAACATGAAAGAGCCGTTGAGTATGGCAATGAACAAGGGTTTTTTTCCACGGTAATCTTCATCAAGCTGTGCTGCAATAATGCCAATGCGCTTGCTGATTTCTGCTTCAGTAATGTAAGGAACAAAAAATTTGTCGTGAACCTGTAATGGCGTCATTGTATTATTTGTTAATGATGAGTTCCATACCCTCTTTCAAATCCACACCGCCCAGTTGATTCCATTGCTGCAAATCCGTTACACTTACTTCATACTTTTTGGAAATACTGTATAATGTTTCTTTTGGCTGAACGATATGAATAATTTTTTCAGTTATTGCTTCATTGCTTTGAGATGCTTCAGTTTTTGAAATTACATTTTTTGCAGGTACCAGTTTAGGTGCAACGGTTGCAGGTGTTTGCAAATTCAAACGTTCACCTGCGGCAGGGAGTTGACTTGCATTTAAAAGATTCAATTGTAACAACGCCTCCATACGAATGCCCTGTGCCTGTGCAATATCATACAACGTTTCACCTTCTGCCACTACATGAAATTCATTGGCGCCGGTTCTTCTTTTACGCTGCAAATAAATCAATTGATCCGCAGGCACAGCTTCCATTTCAGTAAGATCATTAAAATCAAACAACCATTTCAACTGTACATTGAATTGCTGTGCAATAGAAAGAAACGGAGTGCCTTTTGTTAAATACACCACTCTTGTTTCATTGATTTTAAACTCACCAGACGGATAGTTTACTACCGGCTTTTGAACAACTGGTGCAACAACTGGTTGTGGTTTAGTTTCAACAACCGGTTTCTTTTCTTCAACTTTTACAATTGCAGGCTGTGGTTTTGCTTCTGCAACAGGCTTCTGAACGATAGCGGGAGCAGGCTTCTTTTCTTCAACAACAGGTTTTGTTTCTGTAATGAGTGCAGTAGTTTTATTTTTTACAACTGATGATTCTTCTTTCTTTTTTCCAAGTGCTACTAATGAATACTCATTGAGGTTATAAGTTTCAATATACTTTATAAGCATTTCGGGATAGCGTGGATTGGTGGCATAACCCGCTTTCTTTAAACCATAAGCCCATGCTTTATAATCAGCAGGGTCCAGTGTAAATAAAGGAGCATAATGCTTACGTGTTACCAAAAAGTTAGAATGATCAATGTATGATTCCTCAGCACTTCCGTATTTCCTGAAACATTCGCCAGGCGCATCATCATCATGGCTTACGCTTGGTCCTGTCCATGTTTCTTTACACTTAATACCAAAATGATTATTTGATTTTTTTACCAGTTTGCTGTTGCCGTTTTCAGTTTCAACAATTCCCTGTGCCAGTGTAATAGATGCCGGTACGCCTGTGCGTATCATTTCCTTCATGGCAATTTCTTTGTAGGTGTTGATGTATTCTTCAATAGATATCGTTGCAGGTGCTGCTGTTTGAGATTGTACACCCAACGAAACAAATAAACCAATCAACAAAAATGTATTTTTCAACTTCATAGAATATTTATTTTTTTCTGATGAGAAACAGCCCGTCTCTCAATGTTAAAATCATTTTTTCAACTTCATCATCAGCAGCAATCATTTCATTAAAGGCCTGAATGGCTTTTGCATTTTTGCCTTTTATTTCTTCACTCAGTACTTCGCCATGAAAGAGCACATTATCGGCCAGTATCAAACCGCCATTTCTTAAACGTGGTTTGATGAGTGTGTAGTATTCAGCATAACCTGTTTTATCTGCATCCAGAAACACCAAATCCCATGTTTCATTCAACTGCGGAATGATTGCTTTTGCATTGCCAATATGCAGTTGAATGAAATGGCTCAATCCAGCACGTTCAAAATTTTGTTGTGCAGTTGCTGCATCACTTTCACGCAATTCAATAGTGTGAAGTATGCCCTCTTTGGCCAAACCTTTTGCCAAACAAATGGTACTGTAGCCCACCATCGTGCCCACTTCCAGAATACGCTGCGGCCGCATTAACTTACTGATGATTTCAAGGAACTGTCCCTGGAGATGACCGCTGAGCATGTGTGGCTCTTTGTGTGCGGCTAAGGTTTCAGTTGCTATTTGCTGCAGCAATGCATCCGGTACAGATGAATAATTTGCAGCATATGCCTCAGCCTTAGGATGAATCAACTCCAATGAAAAAGTTTTGGCAAAGATAGCCTGTATCAATCAAAAGGAAAAAGGCAAAAAGGAATGCAGGCTCTCAAGAGTTGTTAAAAACTTATTTACTCTGCCATTGCTGCCTGGTGCCTGTTACTCTTTGAAACAAGCATCAATCCAATAAATGTGAGCAGGCCGTTTATAATCAGCAGTTCTAAACCAACTTCAAAAGAACCGAAGATTTGCTTTTGAAATTTATCAATAAAGAAACAGATGATGGGTGCAGCAACACAAACAAAAGGCACCAGCTTATCATTTACCTGCCGTTTGGTAAGTATTCCAAAAGTGAACAAGCCAAGCAACGGCCCATAAGTATATGCAGCTACTTTCAGGATTACACTAATCATACTGGGTTCATTAATCCATTTATAGACCATCACTAAAATAAAAAACAAAAATGCAAAGGTCAGATGCACACGTTGTCTTAATTTTTTCTTATCAGCATCTTCCATTTGCTTGTTGCGTTGCATGCCGATAATGTCAATACAAAAAGAAGAAGTTAATGCAGTAATGGCACCATCCGCACTGGGAAACAAAGCAGAAATCAATGCAATGATGAAGATGACTGAAACAAAAGGTGGCATGTATTTCAATGCAATTTCTGGAAACAGTTTATCACCGGTAGCAGTAATCCCCTGCTGCTGTGCATACAACAAAAGCACGCCGCCAAGGAACAGGAACAACAACAAAACACCCATCAATATCACACCCAGGGTGAGCACATTTTTTTGTGCGCCTTTTAATGTTTTTACTGAAATATTTTTCTGCATCATTTCTTGATCCATACCCGTCATCGTAATAGTTATGAATGCACCTGCAAGAATTTGTTTTAGAAAAAAGAATTTACTGGCAGGATCAGTAAAAAATATTTTTGAATAGCCACGTTCGTTCATTGCTGAAAGACTATCAGCAAAGCTCATATCCATCTGGCCAAGAATATACACCACACATATAACCAGGCCCGCCAGCATACAGGTTGTTTGCAAAGTATCCGTGTACACAATTGTTTTTACACCACCTTCATACGTATAAAGCAAAATCATTCCAAGAATGATGAGTGTTGTTACCCAAAATGGAATATTTACATTTTCAGGTAAAGAGTCTTGCAAAATTTTTACAACAAGGTATAAACGTGCAGTGGCACCCAATGTTCTTGACAAGATAAAAAAGGATGCACCCGTTTTATAAGATAGTACGCCCAGCCTTCCGCTGAGGTAATTATAAATTGATGTGAGGTTGAGTTTGTAATACAAAGGCAGGAGTACATAAGCAATGACGATATAACCGATTAAATAACCAATGGTGATTTGAAAGTAAGCCCAGCTTTCATTAGCTACTGCACCAGGCACACTCACAAACGTAACACCGCTGAGTGATGTACCTATCATACCAAATGCCACCAGCATCCAGTTACTGTTGCGGTTGCCGATAAAAAAAGAATCATTATTGGAGTTGCGTGATGTATACCAGGCTACAAATAATAAAACCAGAAAATAACCGATTACAAAAGAGAAAAGTAATGTGGCTGACATGGCGTAAGTTGGTTGAAAAATGAAGATAAAGAAATAATCTTTCCATTAAAC
>JBKCJY010000318.1:0-1155 GCA_046301455.1 Chitinophagaceae bacterium
CAGTTATATAGTCATATCCAACAGTTTCAGAATAAGGCATTTCCATGCTGTACAAACCCCAATCTAGTTTCTTTCCCTGCTTTACAAATTCAGCATGTACAGGTTTAAACCAATCTTTTTCGGCTTTTATATATTCAGAAGCTTTGCCTGATGCGGTACGCATATAATCAACCTGTACATATTTTGCAGGATTGGAGTTGATGTTCACACCATCAATATAGCTGAATATTTCACGCTTTACGATTGTACGTGCCGCAGTAAATGAATTTAAAATGCCATCCAGTGTTTGATCATTGGGATTATTAAGCGCTTGTTTTAACCAGTTTCGATAGCCTACACTGTCATCAATTAATAATCCAAGATTGGTGGATACAGTTACAATAACCATATCATAAGCTGCCGAGCTGCCTGTAGGGAATAGTACATCATGTACGTACCATCCCATGATTCTTCCGGCTTTAACGTGTTGTTCATTTACCTTTTTGGTGTAGTCGTTAAGCAGCTGCTGGTACTTTGAGTACATACCCTGGTTTACCTTAAGATAAAGGGCAGAAACATACACCGTTTGAGAGGTTTGTTGTGCTTTTGCTTGATTACTCCAGCTAAAAAGCAATACAATTGTGGCAAATGTTGTTGCCATAAGAAATGTGGATACACGAAGTAACGTGCCATGTTTGGGTTGCATAAAAAAACTTTTAATGGTTAAAAAATGAAGGCGAATTCAATAGTGAGTTGCCACGGGGAGGGGGATGATAAAGAAATTCTTCTGGTAAGTTAGAGTTAAGATTTATCAATTCAAAGAAAAATCTTTTTTGTTGATTTTTTCGCACCCTGATTGGTGTAATACTTATTGGAGAATGCCCTTCTGATCATTTGTGTGATGGATTTTTCTTTAATTTCATTTATGCGAATTTCTTTTTTACTTTTTTTTATTCTTTGTTGCATAAAACCTTTTGCACAATCAAATAACAATGATAAAGAATGCGATGCTTCCAAACGCCCCATTGTATTTGTACATGGTTTTCTCGGTAGCGGTGATAACTGGGCAACTCAGATGCAGCGTTTCAGCAGCAATGGCTATTGCAACCAGCGGATGTTTGTGTTCGACTGGAATAGCATTGCCCGCAACAAAGTAACGGATTCACTGCTCAATGT
>JBKCJY010000319.1:0-2012 GCA_046301455.1 Chitinophagaceae bacterium
AACCGTTTTTTAGTGGATCAAAATATTGAAGTAAAAGGCATTACTGCAAGGCACACGCTGGAAGATTATTTCTTAAAAATTACATCGGCCAATCAACATGTGGAAGCTTATAAAAATTGAAGTGTTTAAGATTTTTAAAAAACCACGCACCTATATTGCGTTTATAGCTGTGTGGGCCATTGTGAGTTTGATACAGATTGCTATTTATGCTGATGGTCAGAAGTACATGGACTTTGTGCTGAAAGATGTAAAGGATAATTTTTTGGTTATTGGTAATCCCCTCAATGGTTACTTCGTTTGTTTTGTGATTTTACAAACCCTGTTGATTCATGTGCCCTTGCTTGTGGCATTAATCAGTGCAGATATGATTGCAGGTGAAGCCAACATGGGAACACTTCGTTTGATTGTGACCAAACCGCAAAGCAGAACACAATTATTGTTGAGTAAATTCATTGCTTCCAGTGTGTATGTGTTGATGTTATTGCTTTGGATTGCCATCGTTGGCTTATTCTTATCTATGGGTATTTTTGGAACAGACGGTTTGATTAATGCCAAGAGTTCAGAAATTATTCTCATCAACTCCAATGATATTTTTTGGCGTTATTTATTGGCTTTTGCTTTTGCAGCATTGGCCTTGATAACTGTTGCTTCATTGGGTTTTTTCTTTTCCATTTTTGCGGAAAATTCTATAGGACCCATTGTTGCCACAATGAGTGTGATTATTGTGTTTACAATTCTCTCCACTTTAGAAATCCCATTGTTTGAAAAAGTAAAACAGTTCTTTTTTACTACACACATGATTGCGTGGAAAGGCTTTTTTGAAATGAAAGAGAATGTAGATGGTGAATCCATACCGGGAACCATCCGCAATTTACCGGCAGTCTTAAGAAGTGCAGGTGTTTTGGCAGCACATATTATATTATTTATAGGGGCTTCAATTTTTATTTTTAAACGGAAAGACGTGTTAAGCTGAAATTATTCAGTGATACAAAAAAATATATCATGAATTCATTAATAACTCTGACAAGAAAGACTTTTGGGATATTCGTAGGCTTGTTTTTTACTTTTTGTTTTTTACTTATTACTTCCTCAGCCCATGCTCAGCTTCCTGCTGTTGATTTAGTAAAGAAAGTAAAAGTCAAGTTGGATAAAGTGAACGACTATGTAGCCACAGGTAAGATGAAAACGGATGTGGTGTTTATTAAGGCGCCCATTAGCAATATCAAAGCTTATTACAAAAAGCCCAACCGGTTTCAGGTAAAACGTGACGGAGGAATTTCTTTATTGCCAAAAGGTGGTGTAAGTGTAAACATCAGCTCTATACTCTTAACTGAAGATTATACAGCTATTGATGCAGGTAATGGAACGGTAGAAAATCAAGCAGTACGCATCATCAAGCTTTTACCGTTAAACGAGAACAGCGATGTAGTGCTCACCACTTTATACATTGATGAAAAGAATTTACTCATTCGCAAAGCAAGCACAACAACCAAAGACAATGGCACTTATGATATGCAAATGAATTTTGGCAAATATGCTGATTGGGGCCTGCCTGACAAAGTGATTTTTTCTTTCAACACCAAAGACTATAAATTACCCAAAGGTGTTACACTGGAGTATGATGACGGCTCAAAAAAACCGGAACTTCCCAAAAACAAAAAAGGTAAGGTGGAAATTACATATAGTGCTTATGTAATTAATAAAGGTATAAGTGAAGACATGCTCAGATAGTAATTCCCTGAAATACTTTTCTCATCTGTATTACTCCTCAGAAAGTTTCTCATCCACCGCCCTAGCAAATAACGCAGCACCTCTTCGTTTCATCGGGTTGCTTCTTGCATCAGCATAACCATTTCGTGTTTTGAAAATATCAATGGCCGCAAATATAGAAGCACGTAAAGAAGTTTCATCAGCTTTGCCTTTGCCTGCAATATCAAATGCAGTTCCATGGTCAGGACTGGTGCGAATAACAGGCAGACCAGCAGTATAGTTTACTTCATCACCTATAGCCA
>JBKCJY010000320.1:0-3681 GCA_046301455.1 Chitinophagaceae bacterium
ACTGTTTTTGTATAAAGATGTGCGTTACCTGTTGGTTTTATTTTTTGTTGTTTAAAATAATCATTCACTGCAGCTTTAACATCATTAAAAAAAAGAGCGTTGTGATTGTTGAAAGTAACTTTGGGCATAAAAAAACTTCAGCGATTAATAGAGAATAAGAAATGTTCTAAAGATAAGCTTATACGCTTTACAAACGCTGTATAAAAGACATTAATTTAAAAGCTTAACGCATTGTATTAATTGTACTTAAACGGTGCTATCATTTCAAACTCGGGGATGAGTGCTTTAAACTGCTGGTGGTTATTGAGATTTTCCATGGTGTAATGCCCAAGCATTTTGCCCATTTCTGTTTTTAAATTACAGCCGCTCACATACTGGTATTGATCGCCGGGTTGTATTACAGGCATCACTCCCACCACACCTTCGCCATCCACTTCTTTATAACTTCCGTTGCTGTCAAAAATATTCCAGTGGCGACGTAAAAGCTTTACAGGATAGGTGTTGTTATTTTCAACGGTAATGCGGTACGCAAACATATACTCACCGGTGAGCGGATTGCTGTACTCCGGCTGATAAAAGGTTTCAACCGTAACTTTAACTCCTTGTGATATCTCAGAAATCATATAAACTTATACCAAAGTAAACAAAAAAACCATTGAATGATTTTATTGTTACCTGTTAAAACATAAAATGATGCCTAAAACAACACACAAATACACCAATGGCGAAGTAACCATCGTTTGGAAACCCGATATCTGTATCCATTCCACACTTTGCTGGAAGGGATTGAAGGAAGTGTTTAACCCTGCTGAGCGCCCATGGATAAAACCCGAAGGCGCTGTTACTGACAAAATAATTGAGCAGGTACGGAAATGCCCAAGTGGCGCATTGAGTTATTTTTTAAATAATGAAGAGGGAAAAGAAATTGTGGCAGAAAAAGCAGAAATGCTCAATATTGAAATAACAACAAATGGGCCCATTCTAATAAAAACGGAATGTGTAATTAAACACAGTGATGGAAAAGAAGAAACTAAAACCGGAACTACAGCACTATGCCGATGCGGCCATTCATCCAACAAACCTTATTGCGACGGCACACACCGTAAAGTTGATTTTAAAGGATAAGTTTATTTATCAAACCACCAGCCAACATTGGTTTTGCTGAGGAGCCATGTTGTGGCCATACCCAGCATTACAACAGCAGTAACAATTAAATAAATAGTAGCACGGCGTTTCTTGCGTTTGCGTGTACTGGAACCTGATGCATCGTAATACAAGTAGCAGGCCCAAAGAAATGCGCCAAATGTCATAAAGAAAAATAACCGAAACAGTTCAAGTCTTGCAGTATAAAGTCCGAGTAGATAAATGGTTTCCAAGATCATATTGAATGTGGTTAGAGAAGTAAAGATAAAAAATTAAAGCTTCTTTGTTTTTGTATATCCGTTCTTTAATAAGAATTGTACCACTTTATCCCGTTGATCCCCCTGTACAATAATTTCCCTGTCTTTATAAGAGCCTCCGGTACCGCAATAATTACGTAGTTGTTTTGCCAGTTTTTCAGCATCTTCATCTGCTCCTTCAAACCTGTCAATAAGCGTAACCATTTTACCTGCACGATGTTTTGTTTCCAGTTTCACTATTAATTTCTGTTGTGCCGGATCCAATGTTTGTTTTGGTGCGTCATCTTCAAACGCATACCTGAAATTGGGATCGGTACTGAAAACAAACCCATTACTATCTGCCTTATTTTTTTTGCTCATAAACTTGTTATGAAATTGTATAATCAG
Organism: Chitinophagaceae bacterium; assembly: GCA_046301455.1. Taxonomy (GTDB): domain Bacteria; phylum Bacteroidota; class Bacteroidia; order Chitinophagales; family Chitinophagaceae; genus Lacibacter. The sequence goes on from JBKCJY010000320.1 coordinate 1,788, forward strand.
TGCAATTTAAGCAAGCTTTGCTTTTAAACTTAAATCCAAACTGCGTGCCTGATGAATTAATGCACCTACGCTTATAAAATCAACACCAGTTGCTGCATAAGCTTCAATATTACTCAAATTAATGCCGCCGCTGGCTTCGGTTTCCACCTTCTCTCCTATTAACGTTACTGCTTCATTTAATTGTTCGGTTGTAAAGTTATCCAGCATAATACGATCGATCTTGCCTGTGCTTAAAGCTTTTTGCACATCATCCAAATTTCGGGTTTCTACTTCAATCTTTAAACCGGGCTTTACTGTTTGTACATAATGCCATGCTTTTTCAATAGCCTGTATTATGCCGCCGCAAAAATCAATATGATTGTCTTTAAGCATAATCATATCATACAATGCATAGCGGTGATTGAAACCACCACCAATACGCACCGCTTCTTTTTCTAATAAACGAAAGTTGGGTGTTGTTTTTCTGGTATCTAACAATTTTGTTTTATAGCCTTTGAGTTTATCACTGTATGTTTTGGTGAGTGTGGCAATACCGCTCATGCGCTGCATACAGTTGAGCACTAATCGTTCGCATTGCAGAATAGTATGCACTGTTGCATCTACTTCAAATGCAATTTCGCCAGGCTGCATAGCCTCGCCATCTTTTTTAAAAGGTGAAAATGTACAGGAAGGTTCCCGGTGTTTAAATATAGTTTCGGCCACATGCATACCTGCAAGTATTCCGTCTTCTTTAATTTTTAATACCGCTTTGCCTTTTGCGTTTGCATCAATAGAAGAAAGTGTAGAATGATCACCATCGCCAATATCTTCTTTCAACGCCTCTTCAATCAAATGAATAAGCAACTCATTGTAAGTAGGGAACATGCTGCAAAACTAAAGGAATGCAGTTCAAACACAAGCAAAGAAACTTAACGGGCATTTTCAAATTCAATACCCTGGATCAATTGTTTATCACCACGCTGACGCATATAAACGGTTGTTCTGTAGCTACCGTTTGCAGTTGTGAGTTTGCCAATAATAAAGTTGGATGATGGATTGCTGCCACTGTGCTGCAGTTCAAAATTCCGAACCTTGTTCATGCTGAAAAAATCTTTCAGCACCATTTCTGCCTGGCCCTTGCTGTAACTGTTGCTTTTGCCGGGCATGGATATATCCACCGTTTGATCAAAATGGCGGCTCAGTTTTTCTGCATCGCCGCTTTTTATTGCATCTACAATTTCATCTTTTTGAATAAAAGAAGAAGCTACTACTATCACCAGCAGCAAGGCTGCACCTATATATCGCTTTACATTCATAGCATTTTTTTTATTGTTATTGAAATTGCTAAAAACATGCCAAACATACAAAGCTTAGACGCCACATGCAAATGAAAGGCTGCACAATTGCGTGCAAACACTTATTCGGATCAAATAATTTAATTTTGGCCTATGAGTAAAAAAACGATGTTAATTATCATGGATGGCTGGGGACTTGGGCCGGTTAAAAGCGCCGATGCCATCCAAAACGCTAATGTTCCCTTTGTAACCAGCCTTTACAGCAAATTTCCAAATACAACTTTAACTACCTGTGGCGAAGCTGTGGGCCTGCCAGATGGACAAATGGGCAACAGCGAAGTGGGGCATTTGAATTTAGGAGCCGGGAGAATTGTGTACCAGGAGTTGCAACGCATTCATGTAGCAGTGCGTGATGGAAGTTTTGCAAAAAATCCTGTACTAAACGAAAGCATTGATTATGCCATCAGCAACAATAAAAAATTACACCTCATTGGTTTGGTGAGTGATGGCGGTGTGCATTCACATACCAATCATTTAAAAGCAATCACAACTTTGTGTAAAGAAAAAGGATTTTCCAATGTTATAATTCATGCGTTTACTGATGGAAGAGATACTGATCC
>JBKCJY010000321.1:0-1678 GCA_046301455.1 Chitinophagaceae bacterium
GGTGTGGCCTTTGAGTAACGAATGAAGTCCATCTATTACAATTTGATGATCATCTACTATCGCCAGTCTTATTCTTCCGGATTGCATGTAGTTTGGTTTAATGGGCAGATGAAAGTAATCATTTTTTAAGATTCAAAATGACAAAGGATCAAAATATATGCAGTTTGTTTGTATTGTTTAGCATTGCGAAATAAATGTTTGATTACATTAAACAGGATTGCTTTTTGGTACCGGAATATGAATAGCCACTAATGTTCCATTGCCTGGTGTCGAATCAAATTCTATTGTGCCTTTTACAAATTCAACACGGGCACGCATATTTCGCAGTCCCATACCTGCATCGGTATTCAATTGTGAAGTATCAAATCCACTGCCATTATCTTCAATCGTTGCACTAATACCATCGTTATCTTTAATCAAAGAAATATCCAGTTGCGATGCCCCTGAATGTTTTATTACATTGTTTACACATTCCTGCAATACACGATAAACCACAATTTCAATTTGTTCATCCAGCCGTTCATTCAATCCTTCAGTGTGCAGGTGTACCTTAATGATGCGGCGGTCAATTTTATCAATAAAATCAACTATTGCTTTTCCAAGTCCTGATTTCAGTAACAGGTTGGGCATCATTTGATGGCTAACCGTTCTTACTTCTTTACAACTATCATCAACAAGACCGATGATACGTTCAAATGAATTCTTTTGTTCTTCATTGCTGAAATTGATTTCATTACTGAAAGCAGAGAGTGTCATTTTTGCTGCACTCATCATTTGGCCCACGCCATCATGCAGATCTTTAGCAATACGTTGCCGTTCTTTTTCTTCAGCGGTCATTACGGCGGCTGTTGCTTTTAACTCCTGCTCGTGTAAAGCTTTATTCATGGCAGCCTGTTGAAGAATTTTGTTGCGTGCTTGAATAAAATAAGCAAGTAATGCACCCAGCAAGAGTAAAATACTTATTGCGAGAATAAAATAATTTTTCTTTTTGAGGTTAAACTTTTGTTCCTGTATGATGCGTTCTTTTTTTTCTGTTTGATATTTCGTTTCCATTTCTGCCAGCGCTTCAGTTGAAGCGTTATTGTAAATGCTGTCTTTAAGAAATGTAATTTTTTTGTAAATGGAAGCGGCCATATTAAAATCACCGGCTTTTTCATAGTTCATCGCCATTGATTTGTAAATCATCGGAAATTTTGCCTGTAGTTTTTGCTGCTCTGCTATGGTGATGGCTTCCTTACTTATTTTGATGCCCTCATCTGTGCGGCCCATAATGGCGTAGAGTTCTGAAAGTACCGCCATATCACTCACGATAAAAAAATAATCACCTGTTTTTTCACGGATTGGTTTTGCTTTTAAAAAGCAACGCAGAGCTTCATCATATTTTTTTTGCTCAATATAAGCCGTGCCCAGTATGAACCATCCATTTGCTTCAACGGTGTAATTATTCTGTTTGTTAGCTAATGCTATTCCTTTTTTGCTGAAATAAATTGTGGAATCAAACTTGCCAATATCGCCGTAGCAGGATGCAATATTATTAAATGTGGCAGGGAAAAGTGGCGTTGATTTATTTTGTTCAAATACATTGAGCGATTGTAAAAAATATCCAATGGCCTTCTTTGACTGGTTTAACTCCATATGCGCACATCCAATTTGATGCAATGCACGGGCTTTCGCTTTA
>JBKCJY010000322.1:0-3008 GCA_046301455.1 Chitinophagaceae bacterium
AATTTCTCTTCCATTAAACGGATTGATGGCATAAGCACCGGTGAAGACACCACTTATTTTCTTTTCGGCCATGCGTTCACGCTCACTGCGGCTTTTTACATAGGCAATGTATTCATCAACGGCTGTTGTTTGTTCAGAAGACTTAATTGTATCAACTAATTCCAACTCCGGCGCAATAACCATGAAATCAACTCCAAATATTGTATCAGGTCTTGTAGTATACACACGCAACTTTTCTATTGAGCCTTTGATTGCAAAATCGATCTCCTCACCACTGCTCTTACCTATCCAATTGGTTTGCAGTTCTTTCTTGGCATCGCTGAACTCAATGCGATCTAAACCTTCCAATAAACGATCAGCATATTCTGTGATTCGCAAATACCATTGACGTAATTTCTTTTTCACCACAGGATGCCCACCACGTTCACTCACGCCATTCACTACTTCATCATTAGCCAGTACAGTTCCCAATGCTTCACACCAGTTTACTTCGCCATAGCCGCAATAGGCGAGACGGTAATCCATGAGAATGCTTTGCTTGGTGGCTTCATCAAAGTTTTTCCATTCGTTTGCAGTGAATTGATCAACAGTCGACGGGCGACGGTCCACAGCAAGAGAGCCTTCAGCTTCAAACATGGCAATCAAATTGCTGATGGGTTCAGCTTTGTTGGTTCTTCTGTTGTAAAATGAGTTAAAGAGTTGCAGAAAAATCCATTGTGTCCATTTGTAATACTGTGGATCACAGGTGCGAACTTCTCTATCCCAATCATAACAAAAACCAATATTGTCTAATTGCTTACGGAAGTTGTTGATGTTTTGTTCTGTGCTTACTGCAGGATGCACGCCATGCTCAATGGCATATTGCTCAGCAGGTAAACCAAATGCATCATAACCCATTGGGTGTAATACATTGTAACCTTTTAATCTTTTAAACCGGCTGTAGATATCACTGGCGATGTAACCCAAGGGGTGTCCCACATGCAAACCTGCACCACTGGGATAAGGAAACATATCCAGTACATAATATTTAGGTTTAGAGCTTTCGTTGCTAACCTTATATGCATTGGAATCTTTCCAATGTTGTTGCCATTTCTTTTCAATCTCTCTGAACTTGTATTCCATAAACGTAATCAGTCTGTAACTTTAATTTTTATATGATGCAATAGCATGTGAAAGAAACCTTAAGAATTCTGTTTCTTCACGCTTTATGCACTTTCCGTAAAATAATGGCTTGCAGCAACCGTTAAGAGCTAACAAAATTAAGGATTGCAGGGCGAAATCGTTTATTTTTGCCAGCCTGTCTGAATGAAATTCAATGAGGCAATCGAAACTTACAAAATCTCTACTGCATGACGCAAGAACAAAGCAAAGCAAGTATGAAACGTTCTAAACCATCCTATGTATTATCAATTGTAGGAGTAGCGATGGTATTGATCATCCTTGGAATTTTAGGATGGAACTTTTTGAATGTGCGTAAAGTGAGCAAGGTGTTGCGAGAAAACATCCAGATTCATGCGTGGCTCACAACAGGAAATAAAAGGGCTGTTGACAGTTTGCAGAATTATATCAAAGCCCAGCCTTATGTAAAAAGCTGGGAGTATATAACAAAAGAAAAGGCAAAAGAAATTTATAATAAAGATGGCAATGAAAGCTGGGATAAAATTCTGAATGAGAATCCTCTGCCGGAAAGTATTGATTTTTTTGCCCACAGCGAATATGTTCAGAAAGACAGCCTGTTGAAAATTGCTGCTGATTTGCAGGCAGCATTTCCCGGTGTGATAAGTGAAGTGCAATATCCTGCAGAGCTGGTAGTAACGATTACTGACCGTAGCCGCAAGTTTGGTATTGCATTTTTGATTCTTGCATTATTGCTGAGTATTGTGGTAATTGTGCTGATTGATAATACCATTCGCCTGGCCATGTTCAGCAACCGTTTTTTAATTAAAACGATGCAGATGGTGGGGGCTACACGTGGATTTATTGCCAAGCCCATGAATATTCGAGCAGTTACTAATGGACTAATAAGCTCAGTAATTGCCATTGGCGCCATTTGGGCTATGATTTTGTGGATTGAAAGTTATGTGCCCGATATGAAGGCCCTGCGTGACCCGATGAACTATGTAATACTGTTTGGCGGTATTATCGTAATTGGTGTTGGCATATCATTGTACAGTACGCACAGAAGTGTGATGAAATATTTAAAAATGAAGTTGGATGAACTTTATTAATTCAGCCGGTCGCCGATAGTCTTAGTCAGGCATGTAACTGTATTGACTATCGACTTTCAACTAAATCCTTATCTTCGCCCCCTCAATAAATCTGTATGAAGGAGAAAAAAATAATCAGCATTTTTGAAAAGCAAAATTACCTGTGGATGGCGATTGGTGCTGCTGCCATTATTCTCGGTTTTTTGTTGATGATTGGTGGTAAGAGTGCCGATCCGAATGTGTTTAATAAAGATGAAGTGTACAGCTTTCGCCGTATAACACTGGCGCCCATATTAATTATTGCGGGTCTCATTATTGAGATTTATGCCATTATGAAAAAGCCGAAAGATTAAATTCAAAATACAATTTGAAATTGCTGATTTGAAAATTTGAGTACTCAGATGATCAAATCAGCTTTTTTATTTTCAAATATTCTATTTTCAAATTCTTAAATCTGTTCATGAGCACAATTGAATCCATCATCATTGCTATTGTAGAAGGTATAACTGAATATCTGCCCATCAGCAGCACAGGCCATATGATTATTACTGAGCGCCTGCTGGGAGTGGAGAGTAATAATTTTACCAAACTGTTTACCATTGCAATACAGCTCGGTGCTATTGTAAGTGTTGTGGTGTTGTACTGGAAAAAGTTTTTTGAATTCAAGAACTGGAAATTTTATGCCAAATTGATTGTGGCTGTGATTCCTGCATTGGTGCTTGGTAAATTGTTTAGTGATAAGATTGATGAACTGCTGGAGAGTCCGCTTACGGTAGCGGTTACATTATTACTGGGCGGCTT
>JBKCJY010000323.1:0-1766 GCA_046301455.1 Chitinophagaceae bacterium
TTTTTTTTACCGGTTAATTGCCGGTACACAGCAGAGGCCAGGGGAGAAGCTTGTTGCAACACGCCTGCTTCTTTAAGCAAACCCGCAAATGCAGGATCCTCATTTATACGGGCTGCATCCAGGCTGCTCTTTTTCCTTGCCCAATAATGTCCTCTACAGTAATAATAAGTTACATCACCCATGGTGCCGGTGATTTTAAGGTGTCCTTTTTGTTTGGCCATAGTTAGCTAATAATTTTAGCAAATTTAATAATTTTACTACATTTGTACAAGTAGGGACGCACAGCATTCCTGCACTTTTTAATAAAGCTGCATTGGCAAGCAAATGCCTGTTCCGTTACCATTTATCTCAACCCCTACAACTCCTTAAAGCGTTGCTCCTTCATAGTTAAAGCGTTCACACTTCATACATAAAGCGTTGGTACTTCCTCTTTCATCCATACATACTTCTAACCGGATCTATGCCAAATGCCACCCGCCTTCGCTGCTGCCTTAGATTGCAAACAGCACAACATAAAAAGGGCTGTCCTTTCCGGTACAGCCCCTTTATCAACTAAGTTAACTTTATCAACCCCTCAACTCTTCAGCAAACTCTTTAAATAATCAATTTGCTCCTGCAACGCATTAACATCAGCTCCAGGTTCTTTTTTGGCTGCTTCTTTTTTACCAATAATCATTTTAAGCATATTATCAATAACAGGTGTTACTCCAAACTGCTCGGGAATAGAATTCCTGAATTTCACAATTTCATCTGCACCACGTTTTACTTTATCTGTATTCTTGATTACACCTAAGAAATTGGCTAAAGAAGAAGTTAAGTTAAACTTCGCCTGCGTTAAACCCATCTTGCCATAAGATGCAATGATTTCATCAAAACTGCTTTCATCACCACTCTTAATTAATATAGTGGCAATTGCTTCACCCAAACTTCCTTTAGGATTGGTTTTACTCAAACGCTTGGCTTCAACCAACGCCGCTGCATTATCAATTTTTTCCAAAGCGTTCAATGCACTTCCACTTAATGTATAAGAAGAATCGTTTACCAATGAAGTGTACAATTGCTTGTAATCAGCTTTCTTGGTTTCAGCAAGTTTATCTACAGCAATACTTTTGGTCATACGACTCGGGTCTTTTTGAATGATGTTTACTACCATCGACTCCACGGCTTCCATCAGTTTCGCTTTCTTAACATCAATACGTTGCAGTGAAAGATTGCGGATCCGGTCAAACTTATCAGCAAGTGCTAATTTCATAAATTCAACAGCTTTGGGGTCATCAAGTTTCTTTGAAACAAAATCAACCGCTTCTCTTCTGTCGAGATATAAACCGGCATACTTATACTGGTGAATATAGTTGTCAATGTTTTTGTTTTCTTTCTTGGTGCAGAGCAATACTTTATCACCATCAAAATTCACCAGGTCAGGTTTAATTGAAGAAACAAATTCAAATGAATCCACTGCATTCTCTACCCACACATTGTGTCTTTTTTTATTTGCACCATTGTATACATCAATCGCCACTGGCAGCTTAAAGAGTTTATCTTTCTGTGTTTGCTTCACAATCACTTTTGCTTTTTGTGTTACTTCATCATAGCTGTAATTAATATCCAGCGTTGGATGACCACTTCCGAAATACCATTGGTTAAAGAACCAGTTTAAATCTTTACCCGTTACTTCTTCAAAAGCCAACCGTAACTGATGTGCTTCAGCAGCTTTAAACTTATTAGTTGTTAAATACAAATTCAATGATTTAAAGAAAGCACTGTCG
>JBKCJY010000324.1:0-8842 GCA_046301455.1 Chitinophagaceae bacterium
TACACGTAAAATACGTTGAGCAAATAAAATCGTGGACTAAGAAAAACAGAATCATTCCTGTTCGGTATAAAAATGAAACGGAAGCCATCATCAACAACATCATCAGCAATCATTACTTTGATAAAGCTGAAAACCGAGATAAATATTATTACAGTGTTCGCAAAAAGACAAACACACCTACAATGGGAGAGATATTAAGGCAACGAGGAGCGTAAGATGAAAATGATTGTTGAAGTATTTTCTTTTGAATAGTTTAAGCTTATACTTGTTTTCTTCCTTCGAGTGTGAAACCAAAAGTGCTTCCCACATCAATGGTGCTGCGTACATGAATACTCTGGCCATGTGCTTCAATTATGTGTTTGCAAATGGAAAGCCCTAACCCGCTGCCACCTTCTTTTCTGCTGCGTGCAAGATCTGTTCTGTAAAACCGTTCAAAAATGCGGTTGAGATGTTCTTCCGAAATGCCATAACCATCATCACTCACTTCAACCAGCACTACACCTTCAGCCGTTTTATAAGCACTCAAGACTATATTGCCGCCATGCTTACCGTATTTAATGGCATTATCCACCAGGTTAATCAATACCATTCTTATTTTTTCTTTATCAGCAAAAACAGTTATAGGCAGCTCACAGCCTTTTTTAATAGAAGCCTTAATATTTTTTTCAGCCGCTTTAATACTTAAGCTTTCAAATACATCATTAGCAAGCTCCTGGATAACAAAATAATCTTTTACCATTTGCTGCTCACCGCTTTCTAATTTGGAAATTTCATCCAGGTCATCAACAAGGTTTACAAGGCGGTCAATATTTCTGGAAGTGTTGGTGAGAAATTTTTTGGCCACATCTTCTTTATTCATGGCGCCGCTCAGCAATGTATCTACATAACCCTGTATGGCAAAAATGGGAGTTTTTAATTCATGGCTCAGGTTCTGTAAAAATTCTTTGCGGTATTGTTCGTTTTGACGCAACTGCTCTACTTCCTGTTTCTTTTGCTCTGCCCACTCCTCCACTTCAGCACTGACCTCTTCTAAACTTTTTTCGGGCAATACAGATTTTACAAAAAACTCTTCACGCTTCGTGGCCTTTGTTTGTGAAATAAATTTGTAAATGAGTTTAATATGGCGGTAAATAAATCTCTCCGTAAAATAACGGATGAGCAAATAACTGATGATAAACAAAATGCCAAATGTGAGCAATGCCACCCACCAGTTGTGAACAAAAAAATAATTGGCGATGCCCACCAGCAGTGAGATAGCAAACGCATTAATTGCGGCAATTTGAACAGGAGAAAAATAACTTCTATTGAACATTGAACGGAGTTAGGTATGCACAAAGTTAATGCAACTAAGATGCGCTCAGTTCAAATTTATACCCAACACCTTTTACTGTGGTTATACAATCCACATTGAGCTTTTGGCGGATTTTGCGGATGTGTACATCAATGGTGCGGTCGCCCACAATTACTTCATTGCCCCACACCTGGCTTAGTATTTCATGACGCAGAAATACACGCCCCGGCTTTGATGCAAGCAATGCCAGCAATTCAAATTCTTTTTTGGCCAAAACAATATCCTGGCCTTTATACCGTACCATGTATTGTTCCTTATCAATCTGCAATTCACCAAGATTGATTTTTGTTTCATCTGCCCTGAATGTGCGGCGCAGCAAGGCATTAACCCTGCTTATTAAAACTTTGGGGCTGATAGGTTTGCTCACATAATCATCAGCACCCATTTCCAAACCTTTTACATGATTGGCTTCATCGCTTAATGCCGTGAGCATAATAATTAAAGTAGATGAAAACTGCGGTTGGTTGCGAAGTATCTGGCACACTTCCATTCCCGTTTTGCGAGGCATCATTACATCCAGAATAATCAGATCAGGGTTATGAAGCTTTGCATAATCAAGCGCCTCATCACCATTCTTTGCTTTAACTACCGTAAATCCTTCGGCTGATAAGTTATACTCCAATATTTCAAGAATATCGGGTTCGTCGTCAGCAATCAGGATAGTTTTGCCTTTGGGTTCCATTGTTGTGTGCAAATTTACAGGCTACCCCTATTGCTAAACAAAACATAATATTATGTAATTGTTAACGCAATTGACGCACTCAAACCCTGTGCAACGGCATCTGTATAGCGCAGCTTTGCCTTTGGAATGTGTTTTGAAGTTAAATTTGCCCTGAGTATGCGAAAAACCTTTAGCTTTTTACTGACCCTTTTTTGCTCGGCCACTTTTGCACAAACCCATGTGGTATCATTTGATACTTCTGGCAGAATTGAAATTCCCATGAGCAGGCAGCTCCGTCATGAAAATATTATTAAAGAACAAAAACGGATTGATAAACTGGACGGAAAAGTGGATCAGTTCATCAACCTCAGCACCAATGATGATATCAATGCACAGGTTACGGATGTGATTTACCGCAAAACAGATGTGATGCGTTATGAAATTGAACGCATGACGGCTGATAACAATACCAAGATTGGTTACCTGCGCTCATTGCACGAAATGCTGCAGGCCATCGGGCTCAACGTAAAATCAAAGAAAGAAATTTTGCCGATGGTGCCTATGATGTTTGACAGCTATCAAAAAATTATGCTGCTCACAGGACAAAACAAAAGCATCCTTCCTGTTTTTGAACAACTTCCTTTTGAGGCGGGTGAGTTGTTGTTGCCCATGATTATTCAAAACAAAGAAGAGCCACTGGTAAAGAAACTCATCTACCTAAAAAAAGTAGAGCTTAATCCCAACAACATCATTGCAGGTATTGATGCGTTTATGAACGAACCTTTTGCTGACAGTTTGATTTCGATAGCAGCAGTAAAAATTCCCTTGCAGGTTTATACCTACTCACAGGCAACTAAAACAACAGCTTCAAAAGTTATAAGAAGAAGTAAAGACCCCAAGGTGCAAATATTGGTGCAGTTGAGTGATATATTAAATGGTACGCTTTATCTTCCCTTCCTTGATGAATTGCTGAATAAAAGATTAAGCATTGATGATGTAAAAGCAGTGGCTGATAATGAACTGCAGTATTACCGCCTGCTGGTTAAAACGCAAACCAGCTATTTTATGCGTATGAACACAGGTGATACGCCCATGCTTGCAAAAGAGTTGTTTGATATGCTGGAGCGAAAAGCTACCGATGCATTTGTGAATGTGATGAATGAACTGCATGATTCGCCTGATCCTGTGCGTATGCGTGTGAGCGACCCATTAACATCAGAAGAAATTTATTATCTGCTTGTTACAACTGAAGAAGTAATTTATACCAGTACATACACCAAGCTGTACGACCGTATGATGACACGTTTCTCAAACCGTCGTGGTGATTCATTGCTGATGAGTGTGCATTTTGATAAGTTTAAAAAGTTTATCAAGATGGCGGCTAATTATAACAGGCTGGATGATTTTTTAAAATCAATGCCTGAAGTGAGAGGCAATCAGTTGATGTATGCCTTTGTAAATGGTTTGCAAAAAACAAATTCTTTAGAGGATGCTGTGGATGTAGCAGACAGTTACGGAAGCATTACTGATGTTAAGCTTCAGGGTTTTTTGATGGACCAGGTAAAGATGAACTATGAAACCAGTTTAAAAAACCAAGACCGGAGAGGAGAAGTGATTTACAATATTCTGCAAACATTATTTCGTTCCTCATTAGATTCAACACTTGATCTTTCTGTTGCGCTAGGCATACCTCCTGTGTATAAAGTAGATTATAAAACCATTGCAGACAGTACGGGCAAAGTAGTACAGCAGGTGTTTTTTTATGGTGATGAAGATGGTGTTACATCTTTCAGAAGCTTTATGGGCTTGTTTAATGGCAAACCTGAGTGGAGTGTAAAAGTGGAACCTGAGTGGGTAACCATTTCTTCAACAAAAGGAATTCCTTATACTATTTACGCAAATCGTCCATTGGATTATAAACAAGACCTTGACCAGCAGGCGCAGGAGCATTTGATTGAATACTTAAAGAAGAATAAAATCAACCCCACATTTGTAGTGCATCGTGGGCACAGCTATCATTTAAAATATACCATTCAGCAAATGATGCCTTCTTCCCGCATTGTTATGCTGGGCAGTTGCGGTGGTTATCAAAATCTGGCAAAGATTTTAAATGTAAATGAAGATGCACATATCATTTCCACCAAGCAGGTGGGAAGTTTTAGTGTAAATGAACCTATCCTTCGTGCCATTAATGATAAAATACGTAATGGAAATAATATTGAATGGATTCCATTATGGCAGCAAATTACAACTGCTGTAAAAGGTGATGGCCGTGCAAGTGAATTGCTGAAAGATTATGTGCCTCCACATAAAAACCTTGGTGCTATTTTTATCAAAGCTTTCAGAAAGGCAACGGGTACGATGTAATGAAAAGCTTCATCTCTAATTCATAAAATCTCACTACCTTGATGCGGTACGTAAACTTTTTTTATGCGTTTCCGCTTCGCTTTTCTCTTTTGCTTTCTACATTTAATTGCTGAAGGTCAAAAACCAGGTGCCGTTTCTGCACAAAAACTTTTATTGCCCAATGGCTGGACCTTATCACCTGCAGGAAGAAGTTTGCCACTTGGTGATTTGCCTTTGAACATTGCCGTGAGTAAAAGCAAAAAGCTGATGGCTGTTACCAACAACGGGCAAAGTGTGCAAAGTCTTCAACTCATCAATCCTGCAACGGAAAAAGAATTAGACAGGGTTGTAATTCCCAAATCATGGTATGGATTAAAGTTTAGTGCAAATGAAAAGTTTTTGTATGCCAGTGGTGGTAATGATAATTGGATATTGAAATATTCCATCATCAATAACAAATTAAAATTGGCTGACTCCATTAAGCTCGGTGCAAAATGGCCCAATAAAATTTCACCCGCCGGAATTGAAATTGATGATGCCAAGCAAACGATGTATGTGGTTACAAAAGATAACTTGATGCTCTATGTCATCAACCTTGCCAATAAAAAAATCATTCATGAAGAAAAGCTCGGTTCAGAAGCATATAGCTGTGTTTTATCAGCCAATAAAAAAGAACTCTTTATTTCTCTTTGGGGCGGAGATAAAGTTTTGGTGTTTGATGTAGATGCAAGAACCATTAAGAGTGAAATAGCAGTAGGTGATAATCCCAATGAATTGTTGTTGAACAAAGCAGGAACTATTTTATATGTGGCCAATGCCAATGATAATTCCGTTTCAGTAATTGATACCAAGCAAAAGAAAGTATTGGAAGTGCTCAATGCAGCATTGTATCCCAATGCGCCACAAGGCAGCGCCAGCAATGGATTGGCTTTGAGTAATGATGAAAAAACATTGTACATCGCCAATGCAGATAATAATTGTTTGGCGGTGTTTGATGTGGAGAAACCGGGTTTCAGTACATCAAAAGGTTTTATACCAACAGGCTGGTATCCCACCAATGTAAAAGTAATCGGCAAAAAAATATTTGTAAGCAATGGTAAAGGTTTTGAATCATTTGCAAATCCTTATGGCCCCAATCCTGCACGTAGCAGAGAAGAAGTATTGTATCAAAAAGGGGACCCTGATAAAAAAGTGGAAGTGCAATATATTGGCGGGTTGATGAAAGGAACGATGAGTATTATTGATGCACCTAATGATGCAATGCTTGCAAACTATTCTAAACAGGTTTATGATAACACCCCTTATACAAAAGATAAAGAATTGAATGCAGCCGGTGAAGCAGGCAATCCTATTCCCATGAAAGTGGGTGCTGTATCACCTATTAAATATGTATTTTATATTGTAAAAGAAAACCGCACTTATGACCAGGTTTTGGGTGATATGCCGGAAGGAAATGGTGATACCAGTTTGGTTTTGTTTGGTGAACGAATAACACCCAATCAACATAAACTTGCAAAAGAATTTGTTTTACTTGATAATTTTTATGTTGATGGAGAAGTAAGTGCAGATGGCCATAACTGGAGCCTAGGTGCAAACGCCAATGATTACTTAGAAAAAAACTGGCCTACGTCTTACGGCGGTCGTGGAGGAACTTATGATGCAGAAGGCCAGCGTGAAATTGCTAACAATAAAATGGGTTTCATCTGGGATTTTTGCAAACGTGCAGGTATCAGTTACAGAACTTATGGTGAGTTTGCTGATGATTATAAAGCCAACATTCCGGTTTTGGAAAATCATTTCTGCCCCTATTTTACCAGTTGGGATGAAAGTGTAAGAGATACCACACGTTTTTATCAATGGAAAAGAGAGTTTGATTCTTTACTTGCAAAAAATGCAGTGCCACGATTAAACACCTTGCGTTTGATTAATGACCATACAGAAGGTTTACGTATCGGTCGTCCCACACCGTTTGCTCATGTGGCGGATAATGATTGGGCCGTTGGTTTGTTTGTTGAATATCTTTCTAAATCACCTATATGGAAAGAGAGCGTAGTGTTTATTGTAGAAGATGATGCACAGAACGGTCCTGACCATGTGGATGCGCACAGAACGACTGCTTATGTTGCTGGTGGATTTGTAAAACGTAATTTTGTTGACCATACTTTGTATTCCACTTCATCTATGTTGCGTACTATAGAATTGATTTTGGGTTTACCACCCATGAGTCAGTATGATGCAGCAGCAACACCGATGTGGAGATGTTTTTCATCAACGCCCAATCTCACGCCGTTTGTTTCTGTTCCTGCGAATGTGAATTTGAATGATGTTAATGAAAAAGTTTCTGTATGGAGTCAATTGAGTGAAACATTTGATTTCACTAAAGAAGACCGAATACCTGATTTAATTTTCAGTGAAGTGATATGGAAGGCAGTAAAAGGTGAACACAGTGTAATGCCGGTACCCAGAAGAAGTGCATTTTTAAAAACGATGAAAGAAGAAGAGGATGATTGATTAAATAGTTCTTACATTCAAACAAATGCAATCAACCCCTTCAAAATTTTCAACCAAACAAATAAGCACAGCTGTTTATTTAGCCTTGGTAGTATTTTGTACCTATGCTTCCATATTTGCATTTCGCAAACCATTTACTGTTGCTACGTTTGAAGGATTAAAATTCTGGAACATCTCTTATCAAACTCTGCTTATCATCAGCCAGGTATTGGGTTATATGCTCAGCAAGTTTTATGGCATAAAATTTATTTCGGAATTGCAAAGGATGGGCCGCTGGAAAACAAGTTTGGTGTTGATGGGCAGTGCGTGGCTGAGTTTATTATTATTTGCTGTACTACCTGCACCATGGGGCATGCTTTGTTTTTTTGCAAATGGTTTTGTACTTGGTTTTATGTGGGGAATTACATTTAGTTATGTTGAAGGAAGAAGAGCAACTGATTTTATTGGAGTAGTGCTGGCAGTGAGTTTTATATTTGCAGGTGGCTTTAGCCGCAGTGTTGGCAAATGGGTGATGCTGCGTTTAGAAGTTTCAGAATTCTGGATGCCGTTTGTAACTGCCTGTATTTTTGGTGTGCCTTTGCTTTTATTTTATTGGCTGATGGAGAGAGCACCACATCCTGATGCAGAAGATATTGCAGAACGTACCGTAAGAAAACCGATGACTTCAGAAGAACGAAAAGATTTTTTAAAAACATTCGGGCCGGGTGTTGTTTCCTTTGTACTCATTTATTTATTACTCACTATACTCCGTGATTTGCGTGATAACTATATGGCCAATATGTGGAATGAGCTTGGTTATGCTTCCAATGCTGGTGTGTTTGCAAAAACTGAAACCATTACTTCATTAATTGTATTGGCATTGATTGGCACATTGGTATTTGTGAGGAATAACTTCAAGGCATTCCGAATTATTCATGTTTTACTGCTGCTGAGTTTTGCTGTTACATTCATTGCTTCGCTGCTGTTTAAAACCAATTTAATCAGTGGCGCCATTTGGATGCAGTTTACCGGATTGGGTTTGTACATTGGTTACATTCTGTTTAACAGTGTTTATTTTGAACGCTTGCTGGCCACATTTAAAATTGCTGGCAATGTGGGTTTTTTAATTTACCTGGCCGATGCATGGGGTTACCTGGGCAGTGTGAGTGTAATGCTGAGCAAAGAATTTTTAAAAACAGAACTAAGCTGGGTAAATTTTTATTCAACACTGGCAGTGGTTTGTGCATCAGTTGGTTTTATTGCAGCAGTTTATTGTTTTTCTTACTTCTTAAAAAAACATCGCCGCTTATCCATTACATCATCCACCAGCAACAGTTTTTAACTTCAAGCTTCAAAGCAATTACCTTTGGCCATTAAATAGAATGGAATTGAGTCAACCCGCAGCAAAGAAAAAAGTTTTTGATTTTAGTTTATTAAAACGCATCCTTGCGTATGCATCACCCTACAAACAAAGGTACCATGCATCTATTGTACTGGCTATTGTACTGGCCATCATGTCGCCCCTTCGTCCATGGTTGATTAACAAAACGGTGAATGACTACATTCAGAACAGTGTAGCACAAATGCTCATTGTTATTACGGTTATTCAAATCGGTATCATCATTCTTGAAACTGTTTTACGTTTTTTCTTTTCTTACTTTACTGCATGGCTGGGACAAACGGTGGTGAAAGATTTACGTATACAGGTGTATCAAAAAATTGTGGGACTCAACTTGAGGCAATTTGATAAAACACCCATTGGTACACTCACCACAAGAACCGTAAATGATATTGAAACCATCAGCGATATTTTTGCTGAAGGTTTTATTCCCATACTTGCAGATTTGCTTACCATCATTGCCGTACTGTTTACCATGTTTGTAATGAACTGGCAATTAACTTTAATTTGTCTTATCCCCTTCCCTATCTTAATTATTGCAACTTATTATTTTAAAGAAAGTGTAAACAAAAGTTTTCACAGTGTGCGTAATGCC
>JBKCJY010000325.1:0-1742 GCA_046301455.1 Chitinophagaceae bacterium
CAATACTGGTGATTGTGCTGTTGGTTATAAACGGCATCACACTTTATTTTCAGTTTCAAAAACCAAGCAGAAATGAACAGCGTGCACCGGGCGGCCCCGGAATGCTTTTTAAGAAATTAAATCTTGATAAGAAGCAGGAACAGCAGTTTGCACAGATGCGTAAAGCACATTTTAAAAAAAGAGATTCTTTACGTAATGAAGACCTGCGTTTACGTAAGTCAATGACGGAAATGATAACAGCAGGTATAACAGATGATTCAAAAATTGATTCCATTACCAATTTGCTGGCTACCAACCGCAAACAGTTTGAAACAAATTTTTACAATCACTTTCAGGATCTCTATTCTATATTGAGGCCGGAGCAAAAGAAAGATTTTGGAACTGTATTGGAGGAATTGATTAAACGTCAAAGCCCGCAGGACAGAAGACCACCGGGACCACCGCATCAACCCTAAAAAATAAACAAACCCTTATGCAATCAACAACAAAAGCATTTGCTACAGCATTACTTATGATTACCTGCATCAGTATTGTTGTGAGTGCCTGCAAAAAAAGCAGTACTGAGCCCGTTGTTACAAATCCTGTAAATAATCCAACTCCTGCTGATGCGTTTGCAGCATTAAATATACCTGCAACTCCGTTTGCATATGCCAATCAGCAATTGCCTCCATATTTAACAGCACCCAATATTCTTGCACAAATCAATACACCGGCTGATAATACCATTACCGATTGGGGTGCAACATTGGGCAGGGTTTTATTTTATGATAAAATACTTTCTATAAACAATTCAGTTTCCTGTGCCAGTTGTCATAAACAAACACATGGTTTTAGTGATGATGCGGTATTGAGCAAAGGATTTAATAACGGAAACACAGGCAGACATTCCATGAGCCTGGTAAATGCAGTGTATTATTCCAACCGCCGTTTCTTTTGGGATGAGCGTGCCGGTACATTAGAGCAACAAGTATTAATGCCGATACAGGATGCCATAGAAATGGGCATGCGTTTAGATACCCTGATCAACAGACTGAATTCAAAGACACATTACCCTGCTTTATTTGAAAAAGCATTTGGCGATAAAAGCATCAACACTGACCGTATTTCAAAAGCATTGGCACAATTTGTAAGAAGCCTTCTTTCATACAGAACAAAATTTGATACAGGCTTTGCTGCCATACCTCCGGGTGCAAATATTGGAGCTACCAACTTTGCCAACTACACAGCATCAGAAAACAGAGGGAAGGCGTTGTACTTTAGCCCGCAACTGGCATGCGGCGCCTGTCATGGAACACAAACTTTTACCGCACCACGTTCAGAGAACAATGGATTAGAAGCTGTGTTTACAGATTTGGGTGTGGGAGGGGTAACCAACAATACATTAAATAACGGAAAGTTTAAAGTGCCCTCCTTAAAAGATATAGAATTAACTGCACCTTATATGCATGATGGAAGGTTTGCCACGCTTGAACAGGTAATTGAGCATTATAACAGTGGGGTGCAGGCGAATCCCAATTTACCTCCGCAATTGAGAGTGCCTCCGCCGGGCACGGGTGTGAAGCGTCTTAACTTAACCACACAGGAAAAAGCAGATTTACTGGCATTTTTAAAAACATTAACTGACAGGGGCATCGCAACTGATGCCAAATTCTCAAACCCGTTTAAGTAAATATACTTATCTAATAATTTCAACATGCGAAAGGGCTGCAGGAACTGCAGCCCTTTCGCATGAACTTATATTT
>JBKCJY010000326.1:0-8479 GCA_046301455.1 Chitinophagaceae bacterium
GATTGAACCGTATGATTGAAGTGAATATTTTTGATTTTGATGAAGAGATTTATGGCCGCCATTTAAAAGTATGGCTCAAACATCATTTAAGAAACGAAGTAAAATTCAGCGGTATTGATTCATTGAAAGAACAGTTGCATAAGGACAAAGAAGCTAGTTTAACCTTGCTAATGAAATAATGTACAAATGTGCTTATTTGCAGATGTGCGAATTACTTAAAAACTATTTAACTTAATAACTATAAAGATGCTTCCGACTATCAATCCTACTTCAACAAACGCATGGCAATTACTGGAAGTTCATGCGCAGGAAATGAAGAAGTTGCACATGAAAGAACTCTTTGCAACCGATCCAAGCCGTTTTGCAAAGTTCAGCACTTGTGCAGAAGATATTGTATTTGATTACAGCAAGAATATCATTACAGATGAGACCATTCAACTGCTCATACAACTGGCAGCAGAGTGTGGCATTAAGGAAGCTATCGTTTCTATGTTTGCCGGAGAAAAGATCAACGAAACAGAAGGCCGTGCTGTATTGCATACTGCATTACGCAATTTCAGCGCTCATGCAATGCTGAGTGATGGCAAAGATGTGATGCCCGATGTACAGCGTGTGCTGGCACAAATGAAAAGTTTTTGCACCAGCATACACAATGGCGAATGGAAAGGTTATACCGGCAAAAAAATAAAATACATTGTAAACATAGGCATTGGCGGTAGTGATCTGGGACCAGTGATGGTTACCGAAGCATTGAAGCCTTATTGGGTAGAAGGCATTCAAACTCATTTTGTGAGCAATGTAGATGGAACACATATTGCTGAAACCTTAAAGATAGTAACACCTGATGAAACGCTGTTCTTGATTGCATCCAAAACATTTACCACACAGGAAACCATGACCAATGCACACACTGCACGTAACTGGTTTCTGCAACATGCAAATGATGAAATACATGTTGCCAAGCATTTTGCAGCCCTCAGCACCAATGAGAAAGATGTAGTGAAGTTTGGCATTGACAAAGCCAATATGTTTGAATTCTGGGACTGGGTTGGCGGACGTTACAGCTTATGGAGTGCCATTGGTTTATCTATTGCACTCACCATCGGCTATGATAATTTTGAACAACTGCTCAAAGGTGCACATCATGCAGATGAACATTTTAAAAAGGAGCCGTTTGATAAAAATATTCCCATACTGATGGCATTAATTGGTTTGTGGTACACTAATTTCTTTGATGCCAAAAGTGAAGCTATTCTTCCGTATGACCAATACCTGCACCGTTTTGCAGCTTATTTTCAGCAAGGCAATATGGAAAGCAATGGTAAGTATGTTGACAGGTCAGGTAAGAAAGTAAACTATGCAACAGGCCCTATTATTTGGGGTGAACCGGGCACCAATGGTCAGCATTCATTTTACCAATTGATACATCAGGGCACACATTTAATTCCTTGTGATTTTATTGCACCCGCAATCAGCCATAATGCCATCAGTGATCATCATGAAAAGCTGCTGAGCAATTTCTTTGCGCAAACAGAAGCGCTCATGAATGGAAAAACGAAGGAAGAAGTAATAGCAGAAGGTGTAAAAGCAGATTTGGTTCCCTTTAAAGTGTTTGAAGGCAATCGCCCAACTAATTCAATACTAATAAAAAAGATAACTCCATTTACATTGGGTGAATTGATTGCTTTTTATGAACACAAAATATTTGTACAAGGTATTATCTGGAACGTTTACAGCTTTGACCAATGGGGTGTTGAATTAGGAAAACAATTAGCCAATAAAATTTTACCTGAGCTGAAAGGTGATGAAAAAGTTACAACACATGATGCAAGTACAAATGCGTTGATTAATCTTTATAAAGAAATGCGCAAGAGTTAAACAGCCATAGATTCAACAGAGAAGAACAATTTTTTGGCCTGTAATCAATTATTCCGCAATTTCGCAACACAATCTTTAAAGCATGGATAAGAAGATTTATACACTCCTCACAATTTTCATTATTTATTTTGTTACCGCCGTTTCAATGTCATTGTTTCCCGGTGCACAAAAAGTATTAACAGCGCTCATTTTTGGTGGGCTTGGTATTGTGATGTTCCTCGGCGCCTTTATGATTTGGGTGCTTAACCGCAAGAATGAAGGCTAATTGTACTCATGGCACGTGCCATTGACAATTACGAACAATTTTATCCCAAGGACCGTAAAGCCTGGCGCCATTGGCTTTCCAAATATTATAATCAATTCCCCGGCATTTGGCTGGTGTATTACAAAGCGGGCAAGAGCAAACCTCGTTTGCCCTATAATGATATTGTGGAAGAAGCCCTGTGTTTTGGTTGGATAGATAGTTTACCCCGCAAATTAGATGAGGAACGAAGCATGCTGCTAATTACACCCCGCAAACCCAAAAGTGTGTGGAGTGATAGTAATAAAGAACGGGTAGAAAGGTTAATTAAAAATGGTTTAATGGCTGCACCCGGTCTTGAGAAAATTAAAATTGCCAAAGTAAACGGAAGCTGGGATACACTTACAGCCTCCAACTATGCTGCGGATAATAATGTATTACCTGCTGATTTATTGAAACTGTTCAAAGGCAAGTCAACAGCCTTAAAAAATTTCAAAGCCTTCTCTCCTTCCATACGTAGGCAGTTTTTGTTTTGGATTGACAGTGCAAAGACGGATGATACAAAAATGAAACGCATGCTTCAAACAGTGCTGATGAGTGAAGCTAATAAAAAGCCTGGACCGCAGGGTTTTAAATTATAGTGGGTTGCCATGGAAAAAATGAGCGCACGAAGGGACACACATTGACCTTTATATATAAGGCAGGGTAAAAAATATGAAAAGCGATAAGCTAAAATATCTGTTAGACTTTATTCCTCTTTTTATATTGTCAAGTAACGCAATTAAAGTTTCATGGAAAGTTGCGACAACAAATATTGTTTTTTCAAATGAACATTATACTGGCCTCACTCTTTTAATTATTACATTTATTCTTCTTTTAATCAAACATAGAATTGGAGTGTTATCTCTTGGTTTTGTTATAATTCTGGGAGTTTTCAAGATTGTTTCTTATTCAGCTCCAATGGAATATCTTTCATTTGGAGGCTCTGTAAACGGATACGGTCTGCCGGTGATAAAGATTCAGGCAATTTTTATTCTATGGCTTCTAATTCACTTACTTGTTTCATTACGGCATTATAAAGGTATTTTTCAAAAGACATATTGGCAAGATTTACTAAAGAGCCATAAAGGGATTAAATAATTTTTCAGCTTGTATTTTTGTTTCCGTGGCAATACTTATTTTTATTAAATGAAACTCATATTATCCTCTATCCTTTTATTCTTCTCCGTCTTTAGCTCAGCACAGCAGATTGAAATTATTCAACTCGATAGCTGCAAACAATTCGGTACACAGTACAGCGATGCATTTGATGATATGGTGGTACGTGTGGAGCAGCCTGCCGAGTGGAATAATTCCAAAACAAGCATGGATGATTTTTTTGATACTTTCTTCAAACAATATGTTCAAAAACGGGCTGGCGGCAGAATAACATTGAGCCTGTTGATTAATAAAGACGGACGCTGCTGTTTTTACCGGGCTCAGCCCAACTCTAATGTGCGTCCTGATTTTAAAGAACTCAAACGCCTGCTCGATCAAACTTTATGGAAACCGGCGCTTCAAAACGGCCAGGCAGTAAAAGCAGCCAAAGTTTTGTTTATAGATTTTGATGGGAAGAGTGTAAAGGTGAGTTCGATAGATTAACTCAACCTGTCTTTCACATACATAATTTCAGTTTTGCCATGTGGTGTAGGCTTTCCAGTTGGATCTACATTCACAAAAACAATCCTTTCAATAGTAAGAATAGCTTCCCGTGTAATTTTATTACGCACTTCACATCGCATGGTAAGAGATGTATTGCCGAAATGAGTTGCTAAGATCCCAATCTCAATAATATCTCCCTGCCTTGGGGCAGATATAAAATTGATTTCAGATATAAACTTGGTAACCACATGTGGATTTTCCAGTTGGATAACTGCATATAAAGCTGCTTCTTCATCAATCCACTGCAATAAACGACCGCCAAACAAAGTGCTGTTGGGGTTCAGGTCTTCGGGCTTTACCCACTTGCGGGTATGAAAATTCATTACTGGTTCCTGTTGCATGGTTTGAAGTTAAGGAATAACTATTTCTGCTTTTTTAATAAATCAGGCTTTATAACTTTCGTTTTATTAAACGTATAACTCAGCGTTAAGCGGTAATTTCTTGTTTGTGTTCTGCTGAAACTTTCTAAATTAAAATTGGGGCCGAACGTAAAAGTTCTGTTCTGCTGTTGCGTAAACGGGTCAACTGCATTTAGAGTAATAATGAATTTTTTCTTAAAGATTTTTCGTTGAATACCTACGTTCATGTTTACATTACTTCTTACAGTTCCCTGCGGATTGGCAAAACGATTAAAGGTAAAATTACCTGTAAATGTCCACACATCAGAAGGTGTGTAGTTGGCATTTAAGTTAGAAGTAAAAGAACCCCCATCACGAAACTTTCTAACTTCTTTATCAAAAGTTCCATACTGGTTGTAAATATAACTGGCGCTGAAATTGGCACGTAGTTTTTTGGTAAATGTTAATCCGCTCCAGCTACTCAGTTCATATTCCTGCCGATTGCTCACGTTATCCCATGTTACAATGGTTACACCATCAGGCATCAATGTTCTTATCTGTGAAAAAATATCTTCTACTAAATTGTAACCCAACCCGACATTGAAAAAATACTTTTCTTTTGTTTTACCTGTCACTACATCAAAATTATGTGCAAGGCTTGGTTGCAGATTGGTATTGCCGTAACGCAAATTGTAAGGGTCACTGTAATCAATTGCCGGATTTAGTTCATTAATACCCGGTCTGCGGATAGTTCGGCGATAAGAAAAAGTGAGGTTGTTTTTATTAGGCCAGCTCCGGTTAAAATTGGCAAAGGGTAAAAAATTAAAGTAGCGGTTAAACACTGTTTTGTTTTGCTGCAACAGTTCAAAATAAATATTGGTTTGCTCCAGTGCAGCACCTGCACTTATTGAAAAACCCGGTTTAAAAATATGTTTGGCTGATGCACGCACATTCAACACATCCTGGTGAAACTGAAAATCATTACTGAGCAATGGCGCTTTGATGAAACTGTTTTCAGGTTTCTTTAAAAAATCCGTGTTGAGTATTACATGACTGTTGCTTCTGTTGTATGCACCACCGGTTGAAATACTTGTTTTCTTATTGCTGAGCATTTTATCATATGCAAGATTGGTATTGAAACCATTGTTGCGTGTATTGGTGATTTGCCGTTGAGAGGAATCAACGCCTGTTGGTGAAAAATCAGCATTTAAAAATTCCTGAAAAAAATTACGTGTGTTTTCAATCCAGCCAGCGTTAACACCTGCAATCAAACGCAACTGTTCACCTGGCTTGCGTCCTTTATGTGTGTAGGTAAAGGTTAAGTTGGGATTTCTATTGCTGCCTGCTGTTTCAATTTCACGCTCACTCATTCTTGAAATGTTACCAAAACGGTTTATATTGGTAAATCGGTTAAAGCCTTCGTTATTATAACTGTTTTGATTGTATTGCGCTACAAGATTGATGATGTTTCGTTTGTTGATGTCATAGTCCATATTCAAACGAAAATTGGGACGGATATTTTCATTTACAGAACGGTTGATAATGTTTAACTGATTGGTGGAATCTTTATAAATGTTGGAGCGGTTACTGTAGCCGTCATTTTCAAAACGGTTAAAACCTGCACCTGCGTTAAGATTAATGGCAAAGCCCTGTTTGCGGTAATTAAAGTTGGCACTGGTGCCCAACTCACCACGTGTACCGCCATATAAATTTATTCTTCCGCCAAAACCCACCCTTCCCTTTTTAGTAACAATATTTATAATACCACCCTGTTCATTAGCAAATTGTGGTGGCGGATTGGTGAGCACTTCAATTTTTTCAATGGTGCTGCCGGGCATGCTTTCCAATAAATCCTGTAACTGCTGCATGTTGAGTTCAACCGGTTTGTCATCAATCAATATTTTGGGTTCTTTACCACGCACTAAAATTTTTCCGTTGGGATCAGTTGTTACTAGCGGTGTTTGTTTGAGCAATTCTGTAGCACTGCTTCCATTACTTAATGCACTTTCGCCTACATTAAAAGTGATGTTACCATCTTTACTTTCAATTAAGGGCTTTTCTGCATATATAACTACCTCTGATAATTCAACAGATTGATTGCTTAGGAGGATATCATTCAAATTAAAATCATATCGCTCTGCACGCAGATGAATGCTGTCAATTTGCTTGGTTCGGAATCCTACTGCTGTTATTCTTAAATGATAATAGACGAAAGCAAGCTGCGTAAACTGAAAAGCACCGTTCTTATCGGCCAAAAAATAGATTGCTTTGGTTGAATCCTCATATGGTATAATGGCTACGGTAGCACCAGGAATAGCTTTTTGAGTAGCGCCATCCAATACGTTGCCTATAACCGTACCCAACTCTTTTTTAGAGTTTTGTGCTTTAGAAGATTGAAAAGCAATGAGTAAGAAAAAAATATAGAGTAAAGAAAATCTCAAATTCATTCGGGTTAATGTTACAAATCTAACTCTTCAAACCCATGTTATTTCTTGATTTCCATCAGCGGTTTGAATATGTTACAGTAAGTTGATTAACGATGACTGCTTTTTGTTGAACAGCTATGATCTTAAAACCATTGATGCCATAAAAACGGAACGATGAAAGGATTGCGACGCAAAAACGCTGCTATGAAAATTATAGCTGGTAACCAAAAACATTAAAATCTCAACCATGCGATTGCTGCCAACCTGTCACGAAATAGCCCCAAATCACTTAACTTTGCTGGCTATTTAAGTTTGATATGATGGACTTGATGACTGATACAAAGGTGCACGACGAAACCCGCCAGGGCGAAGCCTATGCTCCTTTTGTGAGCGACCCCAACCAATATAAAAAGCGATTCTACATAGAAAGCTACGGCTGCCAGATGAATTTCAGCGACAGTGAAATTGTGGCCAGTATTTTAAATGGTGCCGGCTTTGGAGCCACCCGCAACTTTGAGGAAGCGGATTTGGTTTTGCTCAACACCTGCTCTATACGAGAAAAAGCGGAACAGACAGTACGTAAACGCTTAACTGAATTCAGAAAATCAAAAGAACGAAACCCCGGAATGCTTGTGGGTGTGTTGGGCTGCATGGCTGAACGTTTGAAAGCTAAGTTGCTGGAAGAAGAAAAGCTGGTTGATTTGGTAGTGGGCCCTGATGCTTACCGAACATTGCCCGGTTTGGTTGAAGAAGCTGAAGGAGGACAAAAGGCGGTGAATGTATTATTGAGCCGTGAAGAAACCTATGCTGATATTTCTCCAGTGCGTTTGGAAAGCAATGGCGTGAGTGCCTTCATCTCCATTATGCGTGGCTGCAACAACATGTGTACGTTTTGCGTGGTGCCTTTTACACGAGGAAGAGAACGCAGTCGTGACAGCTATTCGATTGTTGCAGAAGCAAGAGATTTGTTTGAACGTGGTTATAAAGAAGTAACACTGCTGGGGCAGAATGTTGATAGTTATTACTGGAACAATGAAGCAGACAACAGCAATACAACATTTGCACAATTGCTGGAACAAGTGGCGTTGGTGAGTCCGGAGTTGAGAGTTCGTTTTTCAACTTCGCATCCAAAAGATATCACTGATGAAGTGTTGCATACAATGGCGAAGTATGAAAACATCTGTAACTATATTCATTTGCCTGTGCAGAGCGGTAATACAAGGATCTTACAGTTGATGAACCGGACTTATACAAGAGAATGGTATATGAAAAAGGTGGATCGCATCAGGGAAATCATTCCTGATTGTGGCATCAGCTCAGATATTATTGCCGGTTTTTGCAGTGAAACAGAAGAAGAACACCAGGATACATTAAGTATTATGGATTACAGCAAGTATGACTACAGTTACATGTTCTTTTACAGTGAACGCCCCGGAACTTTGGCTGCGAAACGTTACAAAGATGATGTGCCGGAAGAGGTTAAGAAAAGAAGACTGCAGGAAATTGTAGATAAACAATATCATCTTTCCTTAAATAGCAATAAGAGAGATGTTGGTAAAACGTATAAAGTGCTGATTGAAGGTGAAAGCAAGAAAAGCAGTTTGGAATGGATGGGCCGCAACTCTCAAAATAAAGTCATTGTTTTTCCGAAAGAGCAAACTGCTTTTAAGAAAGGTGATTATGTGATGGTGAAAGTAAACAGTTGTACTAAAGGAACTCTGAAAGGTGAAATTGTAAAGTAAAACAATGGAATTACAGACAATTAAAAATAGGTTTGGCATCATAGGCAACTCTCCTGCCCTCAACCATGCGTTGAATACTGCAGTGCAGGTTGCAGCTACTGATTTAACGGTGCTTATTAATGGTGAAAGCGGTGTAGGTAAAGAAGTGTTTTC
>JBKCJY010000327.1:0-9530 GCA_046301455.1 Chitinophagaceae bacterium
TAAAGATTCTGTGTACCGGTTTCTTTTACTCATCGTTTCTTTTATTAAGAGCTGTATTGAGTTTATCAAAAAGCACTTAAAAACGTTTCTTATTTATATGATTATTTTTGGTGCTGCCGGGGCCGGGTTTTCTTTCCTGAATAAAAAAACATACAAACTGAGAATGACTGTTGTACCTACCGAATTCAGCAGGCGTATTTACTCAGAACAGTTTGTAAAACTGAATAAGCTTATTAAAACCAACTCCATTCAGCAGCTAAACAAAGAGCTTAAAGGCAGCGATGGCATTTCAAGAAAACTGAGTGCCATTACTTGTTTTGATATTTACAATGAACCGCTTGAAAGCGATACTTCAACCAAAGAAAGGGAACCCTTTATAATAGAAGTAAGTGTAATTGATAATTCTATTGCCGACAGCTTGCAAATTATGTTGTTGAACTACATCAACAATAATCCTTACCTGAGCGAGCGAAAAAAAGTACAATACAAAATTTTTGAAGATAAACTCCACTTTGTTGAAAGTGAGCAACGCAAACTTGACAGTTTAAAGGCAGAGTATAATCTCTTTATGAATTCTTCGGGCAACAAAGCAATGTTTTATAATAATGCATTTAATCCATCTGATCTGTATGCCAAATCTAATGAGTACCAGTACCAGAAAGATCAGATTAACAGTTGGTTTGGTTTTGAACAAAAGCCATTGCGCATCATTGATGGCTTTAAGCCTGCAAGAAAAGCCGACTCTTTATCAACAACAGTTATTATTCTTCTTTCGTTATTATCCGGAGCATTTATTGGTTTTATAGTTTCAGGATATAAAGAACTTGATACTGCAGGCAAACAAACTACTTGATGAGCAACGTAGCCCGAAACATACAAAACTCTGTTTATAATATAGCAGATGTAATAGTGTACCCGGTATTCTTTTTAGCAACTGTTCCATTTTTTATGGAGCAACTTGGAGAAGAAATTTTTGGATTATGGATGCTTATGAACACGCTCATTCTAAGTTTTCAGGTGTTTAACTTAGGTCTTGGCCCTGCAATGATGAGGTACACCGCCAAGTATTATTCTTCTAAGAATGAAAATGCATTAAAAAATACAATAAGTACAGGCATTGGTATTTCACTGTTGCTTTTTATTTTGAGTATTGGAGTTGGTTCACTTATGGCATTCTTTATTTCAGAAGGCTTGCTGTTTCATTTACCCGAATCAATTACACCACTTGCAGTAAAAGCCATGTTATTAACCTCTTTAATTATTGGCACCAAATTTTGTGAACAGGCGCTGCTTCATGTTTTAAAAGGGCTGGAACGTTTTGATTTATATTTTCTCATCAATAACAGTATCCGTTTTATTACACTGGGTATAAACTTGATACAGGTGTATTTTTTAAAATCATTAACAGCAATGCTGGCAGTAAGTGTTGGTGTTACAATTATAATGCTGCTGGTGCAATTCCTGGTACTCAAAAAAATAAATAAACACATTCATCCTATTCCCTCTATAAAAAAAGAGTACCTGCAGGAGTTAATGAAGTTTGGTTTTTTCACATGGATTCAATCACTCATTGTTTTGATGGTGTTTCAGGTAGATCGGTTTATCGTTGTTTCAAAATATGGTACAACAACTCTTGGTTATTATGCGTTAACCGCAACCATTTTTGTAAACATACATACCTGTATTACTGCAGCAGCTTACTGGCTGGTTCCAAAAATTGCCGCACAACATAATCTTGAAACAGATAAGACAGACTTGTATAAAAGTCTAAGAGCATTTGTAACAATAACAGGTATTGCTGCCCTTGTGCTGTTTTTTATTTGTTATAAACCATTATTTACGTTATGGGTTGGCAGCGAAAAACTTTTGCAGCTTGATGATTTTGTTCCTCTTTTTACTGCATTTGAATTCTTTTACCTGCTTATAATTGTACCCCCACTTTTTTTAAACTACAGCGGCCATGTAAAACAAGGTACACGAGTAATTTATATTGTATCGCTACTTAACATTGCAGGATTAATTGCAGGTTTTGCTTTTACGGGCAGTATTACCGGCATGCTGTGGGGTTTGTTACTATCAACAGTTGCGGGGGTTTTGATTATATATGAACTCATCAATAAATTATTTTTTAAAAAAGCGTTCTTTTCGGAAACATTTTTTTTTGTTGCGGCTGCAGCATTAGGCTGTTTTGTAATTGTTTTTCCGGATCTATTTATACAACTGGGCGTTTTGTGCCTGTTGTTGTTGATTAGCTGGATCTATTTTGTAAAATTCGAAAAAACTGATATAAGATTACTTTTCAATTAAAGAAAAGTAATTTGTGATTCAACACAAATGGGTACAGAACTTAAAATAAACAAATACCTTCCCATTGCATTCATTTACTTTTTTATGAATGGATTGTGGCTGCCCACAGGTTTGTTTTATACCTCACTACTTTGCCCGTTATTCTTACTGTGGCTTTTCTATCACAAACAAGGAAATCTTATACTTTGGTTTTTTGCAGCAACAATTCCCTATGTAATTCTTCATCTTGCCAATGGAGTAAAAACAGCCTCATATGTAAAATCATACGGGTTATTCTTTAGCGTATTTATTTTCTGTTGCTGTTATTACACTTTTTTAAAACAAAACAAAAGTATCACCCATATTTTTAAGCAACTGTTATTATGGAATTCTATCTTTCTTGTGGTTGCCGTGCTTGAGCTGTATTTCACCGGGGGGCTTTTGCTTTGGGACGAAACAACTATTACTACTGGCGGTAATGATGTATTACGTTTAAGAATGCTTGCTTCCGAGGCTTCTGTATATGCATTAATCCTCTCACCTATTGCATTCTATTACTATTTAAAAATGCTCCTATTTAAAGTAAAGAATGCATTTGGGATTTTTGTTTTAATTACACTACCATTGATTCTTTCTGTTTCTTTTGGTGTAATTCTGGGACTACTGTTTACGTTTATAATACTTTTACTTTCTGACGTAAAATTGTTTTTCATCAAAAGGAAATTTCCACGCTATTTACTCACCACACTCATCTTGCTGTTTTGTACCGTCATTGTATTTATTTATGTGTATCCCGACAATGTAATCTTTAAACGTTTTATAAATATTTTTGAAGGGTCAGACAGCTCATTTAAAGGAAGAACTACAGATTCATTTTATCTTGGCTTTTTAATTGCAGATATGAAAAGCATGCTCTTTGGTGCAGGTTTCGGACAAACAAAAGAATTGGGAATGGATCTGTTTACAAAGTTTTATCAAAATGAGTACACAAAAGATACAATTGCCATCCCGAATGTAATTGGTGAAACTATAGCCATCTTTGGCTTATCAGGTTTATTTATCCGGTTCGTAGTAATTTTTTACCTTTTTTTCAAAACAAAAGTTTATACCAATTATTACCGGCTGGGGTTGTTTATTTTTATTTTTATTTATCAGTTTACCGGCAGTTATATAACCAATGTTTCAGAATATATTATCTGGATCACCGCCTTTACAGCCGGCTTTCACCAATTTGATAAATCTTCGGTACATCAAAAGGATAAAGCATCTTTTGCGGTACAATGAGTGTAAGAAAACAAATGCATGAAAATTCTTTTTGTTACAAGAAGTACGCTATTTACTGTAAGGGGGGGTGACACTGTTCAGATTATTGAAACCGCTGCGCACCTCAGAGAACTTGGTGTTGCTGTTGATATAAAAAACTCCGCAGAAATTTCTGAGTACAGCGGTTATGATCTTATTCACTTCTTTAATATCATTCGCCCTGCAGATATTATTCCGCACATCAGAAAAAGCAAGTTACCTTTTGTTGTTTCTACCATTTTTGTTGAATATTCAGAATTTGATAAACAGTTCAGACAAGGTGTAAGTGGTTTTCTTTTTAAACTACTGCATTCAGATGCGGTGGAATATCTTAAAAACATTATTCGGAGTCTTTTAACCGGTAATGAAAAAATTCCGTTGCAGTATATCATTTATGGTCATAAAAAAACTTTAAAAGAGATTGCCAGTAAAGCCAGCTTGTTATTACCCAACTCTGAGAGCGAATACAACCGTCTCAAATTGCAATATGGCATCCATGCTCCGTACATGGTTATACCCAATGGTATTCGTCCTGATTTATTTACAGGCAATGTAAGCCCATTTGAAAAAGATGAAAGTCTTGTCCTTTGTGCTGCAAGAATTGAAGGTGTAAAAAATCAACTTCATTTAATAAAGGCGCTTAACAACACAAAGTTTAAATTATTACTTATTGGCAATCCGGCTCCCAATCAAATGAGTTATTATAATCACTGCCGGAAAGTGGCTGCTGGAAATATTAAATTTATTCAACAGCTTCATCAAGATGAATTACTAGCATATTACAAAAAAGCAAAAGTGCATGTCTTGCCCAGCTTGTTTGAAACAACCGGTCTCAGCTCACTTGAAGCAGCAGTCATGGGATGCAATGTTGTTATTTCTAACCGTGGTGATGTGAAAGAATATTTTAAAGATTTTGCTTTTTATTGCGATCCAGTGTCAACCCAATCCATTTTACAGGCTATTGAAAATGCTGCCGCTGCTCCTGTTAATCCATTATTAACAGCACATATACAATCAAATTTTACATGGCAAAAAGCTGCGGAGCAAACACTCATAGCCTATAAAAAAGTGCTTGCTGCTAAAAACTTCCAATGATACCGGATGCTTATCTTTGGCATATGAAGATTGGTATCATTGGTACAAGAGGAATACCCAACCGCTATGGAGGCTTTGAACAATTTGCCGAATATGCTGCACCAATACTTGTACAAAAAGGACATGAGGTTACAGTTTACAATTCATCACTTCATCCATATAAAGAAGCTAATTGGCATGGTGTTCAAATAGTATCTCGGTTTGATCCTGAAGACAAAATTGGTACTGCAGGCCAATTCATTTATGATTTGAATTGTATTTTGCATGCACGCAAACAAAATTTCGACATCATTCTTCAGTTGGGCTATACCAGTAGCAGTATCTGGTCTTTCCTATTTCCAAAAAATACCAAAGTGGTAACCAATATGGATGGGCTTGAATGGAAACGCTCGAAGTATAGCAAACCCGTACAAAGCTTTTTAAAATATGCTGAGCGTCTAGCTGCAAAAAACAGTACTGCTCTTATTGCAGATTCTCCAGGCATTGCCCAATACCTCAAAGAAAAATATAAAAGAGAAAGTTATGATGTGGCGTACGGTGCTGAATTATTTAAAGATGGTGATGTGGAATACATAAAAGCGTTTAATATTGAGCCTTACAAATATTATATGCTCGTTGCAAGAGCCGAACCTGAAAATAATATTGAAACCATTATTAAAGGATATTTACAATCCAAGGCTTCCTTTCCAATGCTCG
Source organism: Chitinophagaceae bacterium (assembly GCA_046301455.1). GTDB lineage: Bacteria > Bacteroidota > Bacteroidia > Chitinophagales > Chitinophagaceae > Lacibacter. Next base: position 5,380 of record JBKCJY010000327.1, read on the forward strand.
TTATAGGAAATTACACAAATGGCTATGGCAATTATCTTCAAAAAAAATACAAATCAGAAAACCTGCGATTTACAGGTGGGGTTTATAATATCAATCTTTTGAATCAACTTCGATTTCATTCATTGTTATATTTTCATGGCCATTCGGTAGGCGGAACCAATCCTTCATTACTTGAAGCAATGGCATCATGTGCATTAATAGCCGCACATAAAAACGTGTTTAATAAAAATGTTACCCAGGATGAAGCATTTTATTTTTCAACAGAAACAGAAGTGACAAGTATTATAAATAATGTAACAGAAAAATCTGTTTACAAAGCCTGGCTAGAGAAAAATTTTGAAAAGATAAATTCAAAATATAAATGGTCTGTCATTGCAAACAAACTGGAAGAATGTTTTTTTCATGTTTTGGAAAATTGATCATAAATATTACAACTCCGTATTGCTGCTGCTTTTAGCAACAGTAATGATTACACTTCTTTCCGGAAATATTTGGTTGAATAGTATATCGGTTTATCCGCTTGCTGTATTTGGAATTCTACATTTTAAAGGCCGTGATTTTGCAAATAAATTTCTAAAAAGCGGCTTCGCTGTTTGTTGTTTGCTGTTTTTTTTATTGCATGTATTGCAGTTGTTTATGGATGTTCCTGAAAAGATGCAAATTTTTGAAATTGAAAAGAAAATCGGTTTTGCGGTTATTCCTGTAATTCTGCTTCTATTGGACCCGGTAGCAGTCCGAATAAAAGAAAAGCTATTAGAAATTTGCGTTGCTTTTTTAGCCCTTATGTTTGCTTTTTTGATTACTGCTGCTTTTATCCGATTTATACAAACCGGCAACAGTTCAGAATTTTTTTATCACCAACTCGTTTCTCCGCTTCACCATAATGCAGTATATCTGTCTGCATATACAGGTATTTTGTTGCTTTGGTTGATTTACAGTCTATCGATTTCACAACAATCTATTGTAAAAATCTTTCTAATCGTTATTTTATACTGTTTCTTAATTCTCTTGGCATCTAAAACAATCATAGCTGCTACTACTGTTGTTATACTTTTTGAAGTAACAAGAAAAAGTTTCACATCCATTAACAAAAGAAAATATTATTATAGTATCGGCATATTACTGTTAGTGCTGACCATCATTTTTTTTACACCTAATCCATTAAGCAATCGATTCAAAGAAATACAAGCAACAGATATGAGTTTGCTTAAAAAAGAGCAGTATGCTACAGATATGTACTTTAATGCTGTACAATTCCGATTGATAGCGTGGAAATTTTCATTTCAGTTAGTAAATGAAAAAGCCGGATATATAACAGGTGTTGGAGCTGGCAATGCACAGCCATTGCTTAATGAAAAATATAAGCAGGCTAAAATGTATGTTGGCGAATCTGAAAAAGAACCCGGCGGCTATCTGAACTTTAATTCCCATAACCAGTTTATGCAAACCTATTTACAAACCGGCATCGTTGGACTGTTGTTGCTTTTACTCATGCTGTTCTTCTATTTCCGTGAAGCATTTATTCAAAAAAACAGAATGCTTTTTTATTCAGGATTAATCATCACTGTTTTCTTTCTGTCAGAATCGGTACTGGAAGGTCAATTGGGAATGTTACTTTTTCTATTTGTTCCAAAACTTTTTTATACATCTACTTTGGAAGATCATAAGACTTCCTGAGTGCTGCAAACCTAGACCTGTAATATTTAAGTAAAGAGCCCATACCAAGCCTGTTTAAAAGACGGGAGATGCTGATAGCAGACGTATGTTTGATAAAATATAATTGATGCATCAATTTAGCTTGCGGTATGTATTTATTTTTTATACGGAGCGTTTCTCTGCAACCAAGCAACCAATTGGCATCACTCATTCCATCTAAACTCATCACAGCCATTTGTTTATTAGTATTTACAAATGCCGCTCCTTTCAAATAAAACCTCAGCAGCAAATCATAATCCATGGCACAACGAAGTTGCTCATCAAAGCAGCCATACTCTTTATACCATTTGCTTTTAATAAAAACTGTTGGGTGATTTACACTCATTTCTTTTTTGAGCAACCTGTGATCTCCCTTTTGTGTAAAAATAAAATCGCCTTTCTTTTCATAACGTAAATCACCGTAAGCAATATCAGCATCTTGTAAGGCGTTTACAGCTATAGTAATTGTATCAGGCATATAAATATCAGATGCATTAAGTAATCCTATTATTTCCCCGGAAGCCTTTGCTAATCCTTTATTAAATGCATGGCTGATACCCCTGTCCTTTTCACTCACCCAATATTTAATCTGATTTGCATAACTGCCTATGATATCTGCAGTACCATCAGTTGAGCCGCCGTCGATAACAATATATTCAATGTGTGGATAGGTTTGTGCTAAAACGCTTTTTATTGTTGCTTCAATATTGGTTGCACTATTATAAGCAATGGTTATAATACTCACTAATGGTTCACTCTTCTGTTCTCCCAAATACATATATCGCTTCTGATTAATAGGGTAAAAATAACAGTTTCTGGATGATTCTTTTTTATTTAACAGAGAGTGTGAAAAACAGTTATCCTGATATCAGCCTAAACGAAATAATTTTACCCGGAGTGGGATTTTTTAAAGAGAAAATAAAATGATCGAAGAGTTATAATTTTAAAAAAACAATCAACGAAGTAGACAGACATCAATAAGCATTTTCTTCGCCTTTAAGCATGTTCATGATTGTTTGGAAAATAATCTGAATATCAAGCCAAAAGCTCCAGTTCTCGATGTACCATAAATCAAAGTCAACCCGCTTTTGCATTTGATGCACTTCTTTTGTTTCGCCACGAAACCCATTTACCTGTGCCCAACCGGTAATGCCCGGCTTCACCAAATAACGTAACATGTAATTACTAACCGTATCTCTCGACTCCAAATTTAAAGGAATAGGATGGGGCCTTGGGCCAACAATAGACATTTCGCCCCTAAGCACATTAATAAACTGCGGCAATTCATCCAGATTCGTTTTTCGAAGTATCCGTCCGATTCTTGTAATACGTGGGTCGTTTCGTTTTGCCTGCTGATATTTACCATGTTCATCTATATCATTTGGCATATCAACCATTGTTCTGAATTTTAAACATCTTATTGGCCTTATGTTTAATCCCCATCTTTCCTGTATAAAAAACACAGAACCTTTTGTAGTGAGTTTTATTAATAAAATAATTAAAGGGAAGAGCCAACTAAAAATAAATACAAAAAAGAAGAGAGAGAGTATAATATCAAATGCCCGTTTGAAAAATCGCATTTCAGGATCATCCAAAGGCAAACGTCTTAATGAAATTAAAGGAAATGCACCTATTGAATTAACTGTTACACTTTGTGCAAATGAAAAATAATCAGGAATAATACTTACACGCTTATAATACTTCTCAGCAATTGAAGCTGTATAATTTATTTTAGCAGCATCAGCAACAGGCAGAGCAATGATTACGTCCTGAATATCCGGTTGCTTTATTAATATATCCTCCAGTTTTTCAACATTTCCCAAATACTGTCCGTTTAATTCAGGGTTAGGTACATCATCAAGAAAACCCGCCAACCTGTAACCATATTCTTCAGAATTAACCACTCTGTTAAAAAATTGCATAGCCAGTTCTCCCGTTCCGATTATTAAAGCTTTTACACTTTGTTTTTTAAAAACAAACTCTGCATAAAACCAACGGATTAAATATTTCTGTACAGGCATAGTGAGCCATAAAATTCCCAATGCTATTATCACCACTTTTTTTGAATAAAGCGGATCCCTTGAAATAAAAAAAGCTGCAATAATTACGATAACTGAAAAATAAATTAGCGTTTTAAATAAAATCAAAAATTCTGCTGAAAGTCTTCGTGATAAAAAACTGTCATACAAGAAAGAAACTTTGGATGAAAAGTACCATGCAACTATAAGAAATGAGAACAATTCAAGGCTTCTTGTGCTGATTAGCTTATCATAGGATGGGAACCATATACGTGCAGCAGCAAAAGCCAGAACAATTAAAGTAATATCTGTTGCAAGCCTTGCTAAATATCTTTGTTTCTGAAATGAGTTCATAAGTTTCGGTACTCCACAATAACAGTTATGTAAAAGATGATTTGCAGTTTACAAACACGTTCAATTTAGTGAGATAATAATCAC
>JBKCJY010000328.1:0-6477 GCA_046301455.1 Chitinophagaceae bacterium
ATCAACATGATGATTGTAATACCAATGATCATTCAAAATCTTACGTTTGGGTATATACTTAAAAACTTTTTAAATAACGATAGCGGTAAAGCCATTTTGCTTGCAGGTGTGTTTTTGTTGATTGCTGCTGCTGCAACAATGTTGATTAAACCTAAAAAGCATGAAGGTGAAATTGTGTTAACAGGTGGTGGACATTAACACCCACAAAATATTTCAATGAATAGAAAACTCATATTCTGGTCGGTTACTGTTGCACTGGGTGGTTTATTATTTGGAATGGATGTGGCCAATATCTCAGGAGCAGAGCAACGTATACAAAAACTCTGGAACCTGAGCGACTGGATGCATGGCACGGCCATCGCTATGGCACTATATGGAACCATAATTGGGGCTGCTGGTGGCGGAGTTCCCGCCAATAAATTCGGAAGAAAGAAAACATTGATATTGATCGGTATTATCTTTTTTGTATCAGCAGTGGGCAGTGCCTTGGCCAATGATGTGTATACGTTTATGGCTTTTCGTTTTTTAGGTGGGTTGAGTATTGGTGCGTCATCAGTAGTAGCACCTGTTTACATTTCTGAAATTGCACCACCACAACACAGGGGAAAGATGGGTATTGCCTTCCAGATAAATGTAGTGAGCGGTATTTTACTGGCTTATCTCATCAACTATTTATTACAGGGTTTTGAAGGTGAAAATGACTGGCGTTATATGCTGGGACTGATTGCCATTCCTTCTTTAATATTTTCTGTGATGATGTTGTTTACTCCTGAAAGTCCAAGATGGTTGCTGCTGAATAAGAACGATGAACAAGGAGCGAAAACTATTTTTGAAATGAGCGGTGCCAATGCAGATGAACTCATCCATGAAATAAAAAACACCATTACACCTAAAAAAGAGTCTTTGTTTTCAGGAAAGTTTTCAAAGCCTTTGCTACTTGCATTTTTGTTAGCTTTCTTTAATCAGCTCTCGGGTATTAATGCCATCATCTATTTTGCACCACGTGTATTTGAAATGGCAGGGCTGGGAAAAGATGCTGCCTTTCTTTCAAGTACAGGAATTGGTATTATAAATTTTCTGTTCACTATACTCGGCTGGTATTTGATTGACCGCAGCGGAAGAAGAACATTGATGTACATCGGTTCGGTTGGATATATTGTGTCGCTCACATTAATGGCATTGGCATTTGCAGGTGTGATTGATGGAGGTGTTCCTATTTTTGTTTTCCTGTTTATTGCAGCACATGCTATTGGTCAAGGCTCAGTAATATGGGTATTCCTTTCAGAAATATTTCCAAACTCGGTTCGTGCATCAGGCACATCATTCGGGTGCTTAACACATTGGTTTTTTGCAGCACTCATTTCGCAAACATTTCCATGCTTAGCAGGAAGCCTGGGTGGAGCAACCATCTTTGGATTTTTTGCAGTAATGATGGTATTACAATTATTGTTTGTGTGGAAAATGATGCCTGAAACAAAAGGTGTTGCGTTAGAAGACATGAATAAGACAACGATAGTATTGCATTAACGATAAAGAATAAATATGAAAATTCTCTGTATAGGCGAAGCACTCATAGATATGATTTGCACGGATAAGGGCAAAGCACTAAGTGATGGCGAAAATTTTTTAAAGAAACCCGGTGGTGCTCCTACCAATGTAGCTGCTGCCATTGCTGCATTAGGTGGCGATGTTGAATTGAGTGCTAAAGTGGGCATTGACCCGTTTGGGAAACATTTGATTGATGTAATGCAGGATTTTGGCGTGCGTACCAAACACATGCTGCAGGATGCGCATCATTTCACCACTTTCGCTTTTGTATCGTTGATGGAAAACGGCGAACGTGATTTTTATTTCAACCGTGGAGCCGATGGTCAATTGACCAAAGAAGAGGTAGATAGCATTGATTTAACGGACGTTTCAATTGTACACTTTGGCTCGGCTACCGGATTTTTAGACGGGCCGTTGAAAGAAGCGTATGTGCATTTATTGCAAAAAGCAAAAGCAGAGAATTGTTTCATCAGCTTCGACCCCAACTACCGTCACCTGTTATTTCAAAACAACAAAGTATCATTCATTCAACAATCATGGAACTACCTGCAGCAATGTCATTTCTTTAAAGTGAGTGATGAAGAAGCATTGATGCTTACAGATTCATTCACGGTTGAAGAAGCAGCGGCTATATTTCATCAAAAAACAAAAGCGGTGTTCGCCATTACTATTGGTAAAGACGGAACGATGCTGGGCGTGAATGGTGAAACGCATATTGTATCAAGTATTGAAATAAAACCTGTAGACACAACAGGTGCAGGTGATGCATTCACCGGTGCCGTGCTGTACCAGTTAAGAGATAAAACAAAATCATCATTAAGCATTGATGATTGGAAAACAATTATTACCAATGCCAACAAAGCAGGCGCACGAACTTGTGAATACTTAGGCGCTATGGAAGCATTTAAACATTTAAGCAGCGATATATTTAATTGAGATGTACAATTTTGGATTATACGAACACATTAATGAGATGCTACGCTTGCAAAAGATTGACGTAGCAGGAAAAGACAATGCATTTTATACACGCTTGCTTGCCAATGCGGGCGATCTGTTTGAATTGTACCTGCAGTTGTATGAACACCACCCTGCTGCAGAAGGATTGTTTCAACAATTGATTGAAACGGTTATAGTTGCTTACAAAAACAGAAGCCGCAGCTTAAAAGAACGTGATGTTGAAAAATTAAAACAGGAGCATTGGTTTTTAAGCAATGAAATAACAGGCATGAGTTTATATGTGGATCGTTTTTGCGGTGATTTAAAAACCATGCCTTCCAAACTGGATTATTTTGAAAAGCTGGGCGTAAATTTTTTGCATGTAATGCCCATCTTTGAAAGTCCGTCCAATGAAAGTGATGGAGGATATGCGGTAAGTAATTTCAGAAAAGTAGATGAACGTTTCGGTTCGCTGGAAGATTTACAAAACCTGCAGCAGCAAATGCAGCAACGACATATGTATTTGATGCTGGATATTGTTTTGAACCACACATCGCACAAACATGAGTGGGCTTTAAAAGCAAAGCAGGGAGAAAAACAATACCAGGATTATTATTATTTCTATAACGACAGAAGTCTGCCTGATCAGTATGATAAAACCATGCCTGAAGTTTTTCCTGAAAGTTCACCGGGCAGCTTTACTTACATACCAGAAGTGAATAAATGGGTGATGACGGTGTTTCATAGTTATCAATGGGATTTGAATTATACCAATCCTTTGGTGTTGATTGAAATGCTGGATACGATTTTCTTTTATGCTAATCTTGGAGTTGATATTTTAAGAATAGATGCCCCTGCATTTATATGGAAACAACTCGGCACTACCTGTCAAAACTTACCGCAGGCACATACGTTGTTAAGATTGATCAAACAATGTGTGCAGGCTGCAACACCAGGCATGGCATTGCTGGGCGAAGCGATTGTAGCACCCAAAGAGATCATGAAATATTTTGGTACAGACAATTATATAGCACGTGAATGTGATTTTGCTTACAATGCCACACAAATGGCGCTGCAGTGGGATATGCTGGCCACAGGCGATACCAAAGTAATGCTGGCTGCACAAAACGAATTATTAAAAAAACCGTATGGTACATCATGGATTACTTATACAAGATGTCATGATGATATTGGTTTGGCTTATGATGATGAAATGATAGCTGCGGCCGGTTACAATCCGTATCAGCACCGAAAGTTTTTAAAAGAATATTATTCAGGTACATATAATGGTACGCCAGCTGTTGGTGCATTGTTTTCAGTAAATGATAAAACAGGTGATGCACGTATCAGCGGTTCGCTGGCTTCTTTGTGCGGATTGGAAAAAGCATTAAAACAAAAAGATGAAGCAGCAATTGCATTAAGCATTCAGAAAATATTACTGATGCAGGCACACAGCTTTTTCCTTGGCGGTGTGCCGATGTTGTTTTATGGTGATGAATGCGGTTATACCAATGATTATAGTTATTTGAAAGATGATGGCAAGAGTTATGATAACCGCTGGATGCATCGTCCGTTGATAGATTGGAAAAAGAATAAAAACATAGAGAAAAAAGGAACAGTAGAACAACTCATTTTCAGCGGTACGCAACAGTTAATTGCTATTAGAAAGAAACTTTCAGTGATTGCAGATAAAAGTAATATCACATGGGTAACGCCACACAACATTCATGTTGCTGCTTACATGCGTCAATATAATGGTTCCCGATTCTTTGGCGTGTTTAATTTTAAAGATGAAGCTTCATTTCTCACATGGTATGCCTTCAAGGAAAAAGGGAATGCGCCATCCACTTTATACGACCATTGGAATAATGAAACATTAACTGTAGGAAGTGATCATGAATTTTTGGTATTAAAGCCATACGAATTCAGGTTGCTGGAAGGGTAATTTCCTTCTTACATTTTCCTAACTTCCGGCTATGAAACCCCGCATAAAAATTTGCTGTATCTCTTCTATTGAAGAAGCAAGCATGGCTGTTGCACATGGCGCATCAGCTCTGGGTTTGGTTGGACCGATGCCCAGCGGTCCGGGTGTAATAACAGATGAATTGATTTTTGAAATTGCTCAAATGGTTCCTCCACCGATTGGAACTTTTTTGTTGACAAGTGAAACAAAAGCGGAAGATATTATTAAGCACCACCAAAAAGTATTAACTAATACGATTCAGATTGTAGATGCACTCAGTGGGGGAAGCTACCAACAAATAAAAGCAGCATTACCTTCGGTAAAAATAGTACAGGTTATACATGTAATTGATGACCGCAGTGTGGATGAAGCGGTACGAATCAGTGAAGAAGCAGATGCGTTGTTATTAGATAGCGGCAATCCTAATTTGGCAGTAAAAGTTTTGGGAGGTACCGGCAATCCACATAACTGGAAATTGAGCCGAAAGATTGTGGAGCAATCAAAAGTTCCTGTATTTCTTGCAGGCGGACTAAAAGCTGAAAATGTACAACAGGCAATTGAAGAAGTACAGCCCTTTGGTTTGGATTTGTGTAGCAGTGTAAGAACAAATAAAAAATTAGATGAACAAAAACTGGAAGCGTTTTTTAAAGCGGCTTGGGGTTAATTGTATTTCTTCATCAACGCCAGTAACACTCCATTCGTCCAACCAAAACCATCTTGACCTTCATACTCACCACCACCTGCTTCCAGGTGTGTATCAACCACATTGTATTTTTCCATAAGTTTTCCTGTTCTTTCAAAAACATTTTTGTTAAGGCTTATCCATCGTTTGGCTGTTTCTGCTGCAAGTGCAGATTGATTGTATTTTTCCAAACCAAGAATACTCACCCATTGCAACGGCGCCCACCCGTTAGGCGCATCCCATTGCTGACCCGTTTGATGAAGCGTTGTTACCATACCGCCGTCTTTTAAAAATTCGTTTTCTAAACTAAGTGCAATTGCATCAGCCTGCTCCGGTGTTGCGATTTCAAAATATAAAGTAAAAGATGCAGCCAGAGATTTTACTACTGTTGGTTTGCCAATTATGAAATCATAATCTGTATAAAATTGTAAGGCATCATTCCAGCAATACTGTTGAATGGCAGTTTTACGTTTTTTTGCAGCATCTTTCATTGATTGTGCAGATGGCAAATCATTCTTCAATTCTAATGCTTCTGCAATGGTTAATTCCATGTGATAAAGCAAACAATTCAAATCTACCGGTATAATTTCTGTTGTATGGATGGTATCAAAACGATTTATATCAGCAAACCATCTGCAACTGTAATCCCATCCACTGGCAGCGCCTGCACGAAGGTGACGATACATGTGCTTTGGTTCAGGATGAGCATGTGCCAGCTCCACATCTTCTCTGTATGATTCAGGCCTTGGTGTATCAAACGCATCCCAATAACGATTGAGTATGGAGCCATTACTCATCAACACCACATGATTTACTGCAATGTTTCGTTTATTGAGTTGCCCTCTTCCATTCATCCAAAATGCGTATTCTTTTTCCAGAGCAGGTAAATAGTCAATCAAAACGTTTTTCCCTTTTACATCTGCAAGCAGCTGAACCATCAAAGAAAAAAAGGGCGGTTGTGAGCGACCAAGATAATACGTTCTGTTGCCATTGGGAATAAAACCGATGGTATGTATGAGGTGTGCAAAGTTCTTCACCATATTTTCAATCATCTCATACATGCCTGATGCATGTAAGCCTAACATTGTAAAATAACTGTCCCAGTAATATACTTCACCAAATCTTCCGCCGGGAACAACATAAGCATTGGGCAACGGAATTAATGAACCTCCGGCTTCGTCAGGCTTACGAGTTAATATATTCCATAATTGATGAATATGCTCTTCAACAGATGAAACCGTTTCAACAGGTGGAGTAAATGCTTTAGGCAAATCAAAGTACTTAAGTACAAATTGTTTTAAATCAAATCCTGCTTTATTTTTTTCTTGTTGATAAGCAGCGAGTATGG
>JBKCJY010000329.1:0-6502 GCA_046301455.1 Chitinophagaceae bacterium
GAGCATCTTGGTTATATTTTAACTGATCTCCAATATATGCAACGGGCTTATCCCAACAGCGAATGGTAAACAATGACACTTCACAGCATTGATAAGAAAGCTATTTACGCCTACCTGGAAGAAATTAAAGATCCGGAAGTACCCGTATTATCCATCATTGATCTGGGAATTGTAAGAGATGTGGTAATGCATGAAGACGATGAAGTGGAAGTATTCATTACATCTACTTATAATGGCTGCCCTGCTATGGATATGATTGCCGCCAATATTCGTATCATGCTTTCTACACTGGGCTTTAAAAAATTTAAAGTAACTCAAATACTTTCTCCAGCATGGACAACAGACTGGATGAGTGAAGAAGGCAAACGAAAATTAAAACAGTATGGCATTGCAGCCCCTGATAAACGATTTGTAATTGCGACTGATGGAGTTGAGTGCCCCTTATGTAATTCACACCACACAAAACTCACCAGTGAGTTTGGCAGTACAGCATGTAAGGCATTGTATCAATGTAATGATTGTAAAGAACCTTTTGATTATTTTAAATGTCATTAGCTTACTCGTATAACCACTACAAGTAGCCCGAAAAGCAACCGCATTTCTTCTTACCTTCAACTTACAACAATTACTTGTTATGGATTTTTCCCTCTACCTTGAAGAAGCGGCACAGGTTTCCGTTGCGTTTATCATTGGCGCTGCCATTGGTATTGAACGTGAGTTCAGAAGCAAACCCGCCGGCTTCCGCACCATGATTTTTATTTGTGTGGGCTCTTGCCTGTACACCATTCTTTCCAAAGAAAGTAACATTATGAGCACCGACCGAATTGCCAGTAATATCGTTACCGGCGTAGGTTTTATTGGTGCCGGTGTCATCTTTAAAGAAGGCATCACCGTAAATGGTTTAACCACTGCAGCATTGATTTGGATTACAGCAGCATTGGGCATGTCTATCGGCTATCATAATTATCCGCTGGCTTTTGTGGTAAGCAGCATGGTGGTGGTGGCATTGTTTGTACTGGAGCCGGTGCAGCAGTTCATCAATAAAGTACATAAAGTAAAAGATTATAAAATCAGAGCAAACGATACACAGTTGATTTTTAAAGAAGAGATGGAACAATACTTTAAAGAACACAGTATCAGTTTCCGTTGTATGAAAATGATTAAAGAAAATAATGAAGCTGTTTACACGTATCGAATAGGTGCACCAAAATATGATTATGATATTGTAAACAATTATTTATTACAGCATCGCAGCGTTATTAGTTTTGACATGTAAATTTTTCACAAGCTTTTTATGAAATCATTATTCATTTTTGTTAGTATCGTCATGTTAGTTTCATGCAGCACAAAAGATAAAAACATACTTTATCAATCTGATGCCTTTACGTTGTATAAAGACAAAGTAGTACAAGGTACCAATACAGCCACGGTGGTTTCGCCTACGCACATTACATCCAACTACAAAAGCCCTGCAAGCGCTACTTTTTCAAGACTCATCAAATTCAAGTTCAGCATTAATGAAAAGGATAATGAACTTGCACCGGGCAATGACCATTGGGTAATCATCAACAATGAAAAAGAATCACCTGTTACTGTGTTTGGTCAAATGCCTGAACCTGTACCTGCGGTACCCGCAACTTATTTACCTGTGAATTATGAATACACCTTCCGTGTAGATATGAAACCTGTGCTCAAACAATTTGAAGAAAAAGGTTTTTATGAGGCATTCGATGGAAGCAAAGTAGCGAAAGCCGACTTCAAAGGATTTTACATTGCTGGCGCTGCTGAACCGCTTTCATGGGATTTTGTAAATCTCAGCAACAAAGGATTACAGTTGAAAGATGATGATAAAGATGGCATCTACACCATCACGCTCAAATTCAATCCTTACAATGAAGAAGAGAACAAAGAAAAAGAATGGAAGTTGAGCAAAGATCTTTCGCAAAAACCTTCTTATAAATCAGAACAACCAATTGTTGATGCACTATTCAACTTATCATTGGAAGAAGCATTAATTAATATTGAACCCGACAGCACCTTCCGCACTGGTGCTAAATGGGGCGGTGTATGGACCAGAGATATCAGTTACAGCATACTTCTGGCATTTGCTTATCATCAACCTGATGTAGCAAAAATTTCATTGTTGAAAAAAGTAAAACGCAAACGCATCATACAGGATACGGGCAGTGGTGGTGCATGGCCCGTAAGCAGCGACCGAACTACATGGGTTTTGGCAGCATGGGAAATTTATAAAGCAACCGGTGATAAAGATTGGTTGCAATTAGCTTTTGAAATCATCAAAAACACATTAGATGATGATGCAAAAGTTTTATTGAACAGTGAAACAGGTTTGTACAAAGGCGAATCCTCTTTTTTAGATTGGCGTGAACAAACCTATCCTAAATGGATGAGCAATATGGACATTTATGTGTCTCAAAATTTGGGAACAAACGTTGTGCATTACCAGGCACATAAGATTTTAGCAATGATGGCAAAAGAACTTGCTCAGCCATTTGAAGTATATGAACAAACTGCCAACAACATCAAAGCAGCCATCAACAAACAATTATGGATGGGTGATAAAGGTTATTATGCACAATACATCTATGGCAGAAATCACCTGACAGTATCGCCACGCTTTGAAGCATTGGGCGAAGCATTAAGTGTGTTGTTTGATGTAGCTAGTGAAAGACAGGCAAAGTCCATTTTTGAAAAATCACCGTTAACAGATTATGGTGTTACCTGCATCTATCCGCAAATACCGGGCATTCCTCCATATCATAACAATGCCATCTGGCCTTTTGTACAATCCTACTGGAATTTGGCTGCAGCCAAAGCAGGCAATGAAGCAGCGTTGAATCATGGTCTCGCTTCTATCTATCGAGCCGCTGTATTCTTTCTCACCAACTATGAAAACATGGTGGCATCAACTGGTGATTACAATGGCACAGAAGTAAATAGCGACCGTATGCTGTGGAGCATGGCAGGAAATATTGCAATGGTACACCGTGTGTTTATGGGTATCAATTTTGAAACAAACGGCATTCGTTTTGCACCTGCTATTCCATCCTATTACACAGGCACAAAAACACTTACCAATTTTAAATACAGAAATGCTGTTCTGAATATTACCGTAAAAGGAACCGGCAATCAAATTGTTTCGATTAAAATGGATGGAAAAGAAATGCCTGATGCCTTGCTTCCTGCTGCAACAACAGGCACACATACCATTGAGATTGAAATGAACAATAAACCCTTCAGCAGTAATAAAATCAATTTGGTTGAGAATACGTTTTCATTGCCCGATCCACAGGTAAAACTGAACGGCAATAAATTAGAATGGAAGCTGATTGATGGTGCTGCCGGTTATCTCATTTATAAAAATGGAAAACTGGTGGATAACACTAAGGATGCAAGCTATACAGTAAAAGCTGATAGTTTGTATGCAGAATACAGCGTGAGTGCCGTAAATGAAAAAGGAGTAGAATCGTTTATAAGCGAACCCATTGCTTTTTTTAATGCAGGCAAAATACAGGTTGTTGAAATGGAAACTATCACAACCAAATCATCTCTGCCGTTTGTCAATTACTCAGGCGCAGGATTTATTGAAATAGCCACTGCATCCAACAAATCAATTACCATTAATGTGGATGCAGATGGATTGTATTTAATTGACTTTCGATACTCCAACGGCAGCGGTCCGTGGAATACAGATAACAAATGTGCAATACGGAGTTTATATAATGAAAGCAGCTATGTGGGCTCTTATGTATTTCCACAGCGTGGTACTGATGAGTGGAGTGATTGGGGTTGGAGCAATAGCTATAAAGTAGCTTTGAAAAAAGGAACAAATCAATTACGTCTTGTATTGGAAGAATGGAATACCAATATGAATGTAGATGTAAACCGGGCTATGATTGATTATATGAGATTAATAAAATTATAAAACCATATGCGCTGCACTGCATTAAAAAAAATTTAAAATATGACCCCCATTCAATTTGAAATCAAAGATGCGGTTGCCTACATAAATTTCAACCGCTCCGAAAAGTTCAACAGCTTCAACCGTGAAATGGCTTTGTTATTGCAAAACCGTTTAGATGAATGTGCATCACTGCACGAGGTGCGTTGTGTGTACATCACAGGCAATGGTAAAGCATTCAGTGCAGGACAAGATATCAGTGAATTGGTGGGTGATCATAAAATTGAAATCAAACAAATCCTCAGTGAACATTACAATCCCATTGTAAAACGTATCCGTAATTTACCAAAGCCTGTTATTGCAGCAGTAAACGGTGTAGCTGCCGGTGCCGGTGCTAATATTGCGCTGTGTTGTGATGTAGTAGTTGCTGCTGAATCTGCTTCTTTCATTCAGGCATTTTCAAAAATTGGTTTGATACCTGACAGCGGCGGCACATTTACGTTGCCAAGGTTAATTGGCTGGCAAAAAGCAAGTGCGTTGATGATGACAGGTGATAAAGCTTCAGCAACAGAAGCAGAAAAGCTGGGCATGGTGTACAAAGTTTTTCCTGATGTAACATTTGAAGAAGAAAGTAAAAAGCTGGCAACTACATTGGCACAAATGCCTACAAAGGGTTTGGCCTATACCAAACATGCATTGAATCACTCTTTCACCAACAACTGGGAAGAACAATTAATGCTCGAAGATGAATTTCAGCAGAAAGCAGCTCAAACTCATGATTACAATGAAGGCATCAATGCATTCCTGCAAAAAAGAAATCCGCATTTTAAGGGGGAGTAACAGTCAACATCACTAACTTATCTCTCTATATGCACAAACTCAAACAATACTTCCTCCTCCGCAACGATATCATATTTCTCAACTTCGGTTCGTTTGGCGCCTGTGTACGTCCTGTATTTGAACGCTACCAGCAATACCAATTGGAATTAGAAGCAGAGCCTGTACAGTTCATCACTGTTACCGGACCAAAATATTTAGAAGCATCTCGTAAAGCTTTAAGCCAATATATTAATTGTCATCAGGATGATGTTGTATATGTTACCAATCCTTCTTACGCAGTAAACACCATTGCAAAAAGTTTACAATTGAAAGAAGGAGATGAAGTGCTCACTACAGCTTTGGAATATGGTGCCTGCGACCGAACATGGAATTATTATTGCACTAAAGCAGGTGCTGTATACAAACGTCAACCTATTACACTGCCACTTACGAGTAAAGAACATTTTGTTGAAGAATTATTCAAAGGCTTTACCTCCAAAACAAAACTCATTTTCCTCAGTCACCTCACCAGTAGTACCGGTTTGCGTTTGCCAGTTGAAGAAATTGTAGCCAAAGCAAAAGAATACGGAGTGATGACGTTTATTGATGGCGCACATGGTCCTGCACAGGTGGAAGTAGATTTGCAAAAAATGGGAGTTGATATTTACACCGGTGCTTGTCATAAATGGATGATGACACCAAAGGGCAGTTCTTTTCTCTATGTAAAAAAAGAATTACAGCATTTGTTTGATCCATTGATCGTAAGCTGGGGTTATAATGCATTGTTCCCATCGCAATCACAATTTTTAGATTATCATCAAATGAATGGTACCAGAGACTTTTCTGCTTTCTTAACCATTCCTGATACGATAGCATTCATGAAAGAACATGATTGGGCAAACGTTGCTGCACAATGCAGAAAATTAGTTCAGCAAAATGCAGAAACTTTCTGTTCTTTATTGATCAGCCAACCACTTGCACCTGTTACCGATGATTTTATTGCACAGTTGCTGAGTTGTGAAATCAAAACCAAAGAACCTGAGCAATTACAAAAGCATTTATTCAATGAATATAAAATTGAAATTCCGGTGATGCGTCATGCGAGTAAAGTATATCTGCGTTACTCCATGAATGCATTTAACTCACAGGAAGATTTAGATAAACTGTTTGCAGCCATAAAAGACATTCAGAAGAAAACAACATTAATTGAATCTTAAAAATTGTTTATGCCAACTCCTAAAGAAGTAGTGAGCCACATGATGGAACACGACCGTTTCAGCCAGTGGCTGGGTATTGAAGTTCTGGAAATAAAAGAAGGGTACAGCAAAATTAAAATGACCATACGTGAAGAAATGGTGAACGGCTTTGGCATTATACATGGTGGTGTAACTTTCGCATTAGCTGATAGTGCATTTGCATTTGCCTGCAACAATCGTAATCAACTTTCAGTAGCATTAGATACATCCATCAACTTCATCAAACCGGTTCATGTGGGTGATGAATTAACAGCCGAGGCAACAGAAGTGCACAATGGTAAATCAACAGGGCTTTATCATATTGAGATCTTCAATCAAAAAAATCATAAAGTGGCACAGTTTAAAGGTTTGTGTTACCGAACAGATAAGAAATTAGTTGATAAAGTTGACTGAGTTAATAAGGGATCAACTGTATTAACTTTATCAAACCTGTCAACCTTCTCAACTCAAAAAGATGATTTACCAATTCAAAGGCTTCATCCCCGTTGTACACGAAACTTCATTT
>JBKCJY010000330.1:0-3296 GCA_046301455.1 Chitinophagaceae bacterium
AATTTCATTGGTATCTGCACGCAAATCAAGGTTGGAGGCATGGGCCAATAAAGGCAACAGCAATGCAAGAACGGCTTTGGATTTGGCAGAGAACCCTGAAGTGTTTCTTTCAGCTGCACAAATTGGCATTACGCTCATTGCCATTTTAACGGGTGTATACTCCGGCGAAACATTCAGTGATGATGTAAAACCCTTCTTTGAACAGTTTGCAGTTACACAACCTTATGCACAAAGTATTGCAACAGCCCTTATTGTTATATTGGTTACATTTCTTTCCATTGTGCTGGGTGAATTAATACCGAAACGTTTGGGTTTGTTGCGTTCAGAAAAAATTGCCATGCTTGTGGCAAGACCTATGAAGTTGTTTGCCACATTTACACATCCTATTGTGTGGCTGCTAAATATTTTTCCCAAATTGTTTTTTACTCTGTTTAATATTAAAACAGCGAGTGATAGCCAGGTAACGGAAGAAGAAATTAAAGCTATCATCAGTGAAGGAACTGAAGCAGGCACTATTGAAGAAGCAGAGCAGGAAATTATTGAACGTGTATTTCATTTGGGCGACCGAAACATTACATCGCTCATGACACACCGCAATGATATTATCTGGTTTGATGTGAACGATAATGAAAACAGTATTAAAGAGAAAATTATTTCTGAGCCACATTCGATCTATCCAATTTGTGAAGGTGATCTGGATGCTATTAAAGGTATTGTGAGCATTAAAGACATGTATGTAACTGATGATACTACCCTTTTTAAAGATATTATGAAACCTGCGCTCTTTGTGCCTGAAAATAATAGTGCTTACCAGTTACTTGAAAAGTTTAAGCAACAAAGAATGCACAGCGCTTTTATTGTGGATGAATATGGAAGTGTGCAGGGTATGATTACGCTCAATGATATTTTGGAAGCCATTGTGGGTGATATGCCGGAGCCGCACATTGATGAATATGAAATTGTGCAGCGGGAAGATGGAACGTACTTAGTAGATGCACAAATACCTTTTTATAATTTCTTATCTCGTTTTGAAAAAACAGAATGGATGAATGAAGGCGAGCAGGAATTTGATACCATGGCCGGTTTTATTTTGCATGAACTGGAACGCATACCTCATGCCGGTGAAACATTTGAATGGAAAGAGTTTCAATTTGAAATTATTGATATGGATGGCCACCGTATTGATAAAGTGCTGGTAACAATCCCTGACAATGTTAATGATTCCGAGAAGGAGGAAGAGTAGAGACACGAACCTTAGTTTCGATTTGAGCATTACTTCATTTAAATAAATATAAATTGAAAAGTATTTTTAATGTTTTTTTATCCGTATGTATTTTGCTTTTGACAACTTCATTCAAAAAAGCAGGTTCTTCTACAGCATATCTTACCTGCAAGTCAGAATCAGGCAGAACATTATTTTCGGCTGAAATTGGAGACAAGGATGGATTTGTAGAAAAGGCTGAACTGATCGTTGACAATGAAAAATTAAGTTTTACAGACGAGAATAATTCTTCTATCATTTTTGATCCTAAGAATGGAGTTTATACCATCTTTATTGAAGAAAAAGTAAAAAAAGAAAACAAATATCAGTTTATAAAATTTTGGGCTATCCCCAAAACATTCAAAACCATTATTAATACTAATACAAAAGAGAAATATGAATTCAGGGCTTTATTTTATGCTACTGAGCCCAGAAAAAATAAATCATTACAAACTCCTGTTATAGAAGTTATTTGTACACTTGAATATGAAATATAATTAGAGTATATCTTTATAAATCAAAACAACGCCCTCACCCCTGCTGTTCCTGTATGTATCGTTCTTCCGGTGCCGGGCTTGCGGCCTTCGTATCGAAAATTAATTTCCATGTTATTGGCCAGTCGCTTTGTAAAATCAAGATTCCATAAATAGTTTTTGCCGGGCAGCAATGCATCCAACATTATAAATGCAACAGTTGTATTTGTTTGGCCTGTAAAGTTGATGGTTGAAAACTGGAAGCGGCCGTTTACAGTAGAACTGCTCAGCACATTATACCTAGCTTCAGCAATCAATGAATGAATAGTTGCACGTTCCTTCGCACCATCCCTGTTGTCTTTTCCTTCATACTTATAGCTGAACGAAAAGCGATACTTAGTACTTTGCTGGTAACTCACAACAGGCTCTGCTGTTAATTGATCAATATTAAAATTGCGATTACCAAAAGAAGGTGTTTGCAACTGATTTTTGATGATGCGAAGGTTGAGTTGTGATGCAAAATGTTTATTAAAATTCAATCGCAAACGATTGGTGATTTCACGAAGTGTTCTTGTTTCCAATCCATAGGTGAGTATTGAACGGTTTACACTTCTTAAATGTGTTACTTCATAACCCCACACACTGCTGGTGCGGTTAAAAAAGAGTGTATTGGAAATAATGGATGTTAATGAAATTAAACTGGTATCAACTTCAGGACGTTTAAACGGATCGAGCGAAAAATCTTTATTTGAAATTTCTTTTTTATACACCTGCATGCTGCTTTGCGTGCTCATACGGGCAATGAACTTTACAAATGGTTTAGCTTTGTTTATATCAATCACCGACTTTGGATTTAAGTTGAGGCTGTAATTAAACTGGTTGTAATTAGCCCTGATGAAATCAAGCGTTGGTGTAAACACACGTATGTAACGTGCCTGATCACGAAACTGTGCAACTTCAAATTCGTTCAACTGCTGAATGCCATCATTGTTATAATCGTTCCATGTATATTCACCCTGCCCTGCAGGCACTTCAAAATAAGAAAAGTCACGGCGTTGTTCCTGCCCGCTTCCAACTTCATATAAAATATTTCCCACCAGCAATCCTTTCCATTCATTAACAAAATATTCAGCACGGCTTAATAAAGTACGTTCTGGTTTTAAATTGGTGAGTTGTGTGTTGAACACTTTTAATTGGCGCAATGTTGCATTGAGTCGAAACTGGTGATGTTCATTACTCATCAGTTCAATGTATGCATTGTAGTTAAAGCTTCGGTCAACCTGCTGAAAATTTTTACCCAAAGGCAATTGATCTCTTCTTGTAAAAAAATTTAAACCCCATTTATTGGCTCGCTCGGGTGATTTTAAAAATAAAGTCCATGTATCCCAGCTAAAACTTGAAATGCTTATAGAGTCACTTCGCTTATTCCTGTTTTCATTGTGTTCCAGGTAATAACTGCCCCCAAGTTCTGCCTGCTTTAAAAAACTGATCCTCTTTTTTAATTCTACAAGCGGTCGAAGAAAAAATCCTTTGCCGGTACTACTGTCAATACTTGAATAATT
>JBKCJY010000331.1:0-4221 GCA_046301455.1 Chitinophagaceae bacterium
CCAAAACTCAAATTATTCGTTTGCTTTTTGCTGGGCTGCCTGAGTGTGATTCCTGCCATAATCATTCAAATATTTTCTTCAAAACCGTCTAATGAATTGTTTGGTGAAGGAATTTTGTACACAGCATTTTTTGCCTATATCATTGTAGCTTTAAGTGAAGAGCTGAGCAAGTTTGTTATGCTTCGATATTATGCGTTTCCCAGAAAATCGTTTGACGAACCTTATGACGGCATTGTGTACAGTGTAATGGTGGGAATGGGTTTTGCTACTGTAGAAAATATTGGCTATGTATATCAGCATGGCTTAAATACAGCTTTGTTAAGGATGTTTTTATCTGTTCCGGCACATGGAACTTTTGCAGTTTTGATGGGTTATTTTGTGGGCAAGGCCAAGTTTATTCCTGAAAAACGTTTTTATTATTTATTTCTCGGTGTGTTTTGCGCTACCTTCTTTCATGGCACATACGATTTCTTTCTGTTTCTTCAAGGCGGACAGGTTAGTGCATATGTAAGTGATGGGTTACTATTCCTCGGTGCAGTAGCTTCATTTATCATTGCAATAAAATTAAGCCGTAGGGCAATTAAAGAACATGTAGCTACTTCAAAACAAATGTATCTAGATGGAGAATCTTAGAATAGAAAAAGTCGGACTGGAAGCTATACCAATTATCCAGCAACTTACCATGCAGGTGTGGCCGCAAACCTATGCTGCTGTATTAACACAAGAACAGATCAGCTACATGCTCAATCTCATGTATAGTAAAGATGCTTTAGCCCGACAAATGGTTTCAGGACATCAATTTATCATTGCATTTTACAAAAATGAACCTCTAGGTTTTGCTTCCTATTCCCCCACTGAAAAAGAAAAAGAATTTAAACTGCATAAACTTTACGTTATCACTACCAATCAAAAAGCAGGTGCAGGCAAAACATTATTATGGCAAATAATGGATGATGTAAAGTCGTTAGGCGGTAACCATCTTATACTTCAGGTAAACCGCCAGAATGAAAACGCTATTGGTTTCTATGAGCGAATGGGATTTCATAAACAAATTGAAGCAGACTTTGATATTGGCAATGGATTCTATATGAATGAGTATGTAATGGGAATTGACCTCTGATTTTTTTTAATCAGCCAGGTAATCAACTTTTAAAGTAATTGAAGCTGTTTTTTCTTTACTGGATGTGTTAAATGCTCCGCCATAACTGTAATCTTCATTTGCATTTTTACCGGTTATCTGAAATACACCCATTGTAGCTTTCTTGATTCCGCCCAATGAGCCGCCACTATTTTTGGCAATGGTCTCCGCTCTAGTCTTTGCATCTTCACTTGCTTTTGCAAGGAGATCAATTTTCAATTCATTTAGTCTTGTATAATAATATTCCGGTGGATTTGAATTTAACTCAATACCTTTTTCCAACAGTTCAGTAATTTCTCTTGATAATTTTTCTACTCTATTGATTTCTTTTGATTCAACTCTCACATTCCCCGTCAAAGTATACCCCGTAAATTCATTACTGATTTCTACACCATCTTTATCATATTTACGTTGAAAGTTTTTTGTGGTTGTTATAGCTGAAAAAACAATATTGCTGTCGCTTATACCTTTAGAGTTCAGGTAACTTTTAATAGTTGACTCATCTTGCTTTAAACTTGCATAAGCTGTTTTCAAATCAAATCCATAACGGTTAAAAGAGCCGCTCCAAACTATAAGATCACTAGTAAAGTCTTTTTCTGCTAAACCAGTAACAGAAATAGTTTCGGAGGACTTGAATTTATATTTATAAGCGTCCCCAACAATCCATAACCCTACAATAACAGCCAGCGAAATAACAGCAGCAGGAATCCAATTTTTCATGTTGATAATTTTAAAATCAATTTATGAGTTTCTCAAAACATTAAAGAATTAAAAGAAAGAAATATTTGTTAAGTTTTAGTTTTGGTTTTCCCTTCTATCTTAAAGGCTTACTTGCGTCTCTTTCAACACTCCCATCACAAACACACTCTGCACATTGCCTATATTTTCACTTTGGCTTAGTTTGTTTACATGAAAGTTATAATAATCATCCATATTTTCTGCTACCACTTTCAGCATAAAATCAAATTCACCGGAGATATTATAACACTCAATCACTTCATTCAATTCGTGAATGTGTTTTATAAATTTAGCGCCCGCTGTTTTACTGTGAGCCTTGAGTGATACATATACAATCACCATCAAGCCCTTTTTTACTTTGGCTTGATCAATGATTGCTGCATATTGCTTTATCACACCACTTTGCTCCAGCCACTTGATGCGCTCATGGACAGGCGTAGTGCTCAGGTGCACTTTATCAGCAATTTCCTTTACGGTCATCCGTGCATTTTGCTGCAATAAACGCAGGATAGCGATGTCGGTTTTATCCAGCACCAGATCTGTCTTAGTGGTTTGTTCTGTTTTAACTGCTTTTGCCATAGCTTTAAAGGATAAT
Organism: Chitinophagaceae bacterium; assembly: GCA_046301455.1. Taxonomy (GTDB): domain Bacteria; phylum Bacteroidota; class Bacteroidia; order Chitinophagales; family Chitinophagaceae; genus Lacibacter. The sequence continues at coordinate 2,472 of JBKCJY010000331.1, forward strand.
CAGCTATAAAGCTAATACTTTTAAGGCGATATTTCTTAATTTAATAAAGAATCTATTATTTTCTCCTTCAACCGTTAACTTTGTGTTTAAAAATCTAACACATGTCAACAATAACAAAAAACAACATTGACTTCTCCCTGAAGTACAAAGTAGCCGACATCAGCCTGGCTGAGTGGGGCCGTAAAGAAATCCGTTTGGCTGAAGCTGAAATGCCTGGCCTTATGGCATTACGTGCTGAGTATGGCGCACAACAACCATTAAAAGGTGCACGTGTGGCCGGTTGCTTACACATGACTATTCAAACTGCAGTGTTAATTGAAACACTTGTTGCTTTGGGTGCAGAAGTAAAATGGAGTTCTTGCAATATCTTCTCTACACAGGATCATGCTGCTGCTGCTATTGCTGCTGCAGGTATTGGTGTGTTTGCGTGGAAAGGTCAAACACAACAGGAAGCTGATTGGTGTATTGAACAAACATTATTCTTCGGTGGTGCAGATCGTCCTTTGAATATGATTTTGGATGATGGTGGTGATTTAACCAACATGGTATTGGATGTATATCCAGAATTGATTCAACATGTAAAAGGCATCAGCGAAGAAACTACTACAGGTGTTCACCGTTTGTATGAACGTGTACAAAAAGGTACATTGCCTATGCCTGCTATCAATGTAAACGACAGCGTTACCAAATCAAAGTTTGATAATAAGTATGGTTGTAAAGAATCATTGGTTGATTCTATCCGCCGTGCAACTGATGTAATGCTTGCAGGTAAGATTGCTGTTGTTGGTGGTTATGGCGATGTGGGTAAAGGAAGCGCTGCTTCATTAGCAGGTGCGGGTTGCCGTGTGATTGTTACTGAAATTGATCCTATTTGTGCGTTACAAGCTGCAATGGATGGTTTTGAAGTAAAGAAAATGATTGATGCAGTAAAAGAAGCTGATATTATTGTTACTGCGAGTGGATGCCGTGATTTGATCACTGGTGAGCATTTCAAAGCAATGAAAGATAAAGCCATTGTTTGTAACATTGGTCACTTTGATATTGAAATTGATGTTGCCTGGTTAAACAATAACTATGGCCACACAAAGGATACCATCAAACCACAGGTAGATATGTACAATGTAGATGGTAAAGACATTATTCTGTTGGCTGAAGGTCGTCTCGTAAATCTTGGTTGCGCTACAGGTCATCCTTCATTTGTAATGAGCAACTCGTTCACCAATCAAACATTGGCACAAATTGAATTATGGCTCAACCACAGCAAGTACAACAATGATGTGTATGTATTACCCAAGCATTTGGATGAGAAAGTTGCCCGCTTGCACCTAGCAAAAATTGGTGTGATACTGGATGAATTAACGACTGCACAGAGTGAATACCTCGGTATTCCGCAGAACGGGCCGTTCAAGGCAGATCATTATCGTTATTAATTCCGATTTCGGAAATAAATACAAACCCGCTTCTTTTGAAGCGGGTTTTTTGTTTTATATAACAGAAGTTGGTACTACTATGAAGCGTTTGTTGCGTCGCACTCTTGTACAATAGTAATCTTATTCAGCTTTTAATTGCTCAAGTTTTGAAATACTTTAAACTAATGTATTCAACAATACATTTAATCAACACGCATTTCTATTTCAACTTATGCGTTCACATAGTTAATTGAATATTTATTTCCTAATTTTAATTACACAATCATTTTCGCATGAACCTGCATAAACTACTTACTACTTTTATCTTTTTGCTTATCACT
>JBKCJY010000332.1:0-4176 GCA_046301455.1 Chitinophagaceae bacterium
TCATTACGCAACTCTTCCATTTCATTATACACTTCAGTAATCGTGGCTTCACACACATCTCTTCCTGCTTCTGTGCTGATCATCCATGCAGTAGTGTTAATATGATTGAGCACATAACTGTGAATGCCATATGTATAACCTTTGTCTTCACGGATATTACTCATCAAACGTGAGCCAAAAAATCCGCCAAACAATGTATTTAACACTTGTACTTTTTGAAAATCAGGATGATGACGGTTAGGAAACGGCTGTGCTAAACGAATAGCACCTTGCACACCTTTTTCGTCATTGATGATTCGGTATTTTTTTTCAGCAGCAGGTGTGAGCGGGTGCACAACTTCAACTGCCGGTTTTTGATTCAGCGGTAACTGACCAATGGTTGCATTCAACTGCTGCTCAAAATCAGCAGGCAATAAACCGCCTGCAAAAATTACACAACGTCCATGGGTGTAATATTGGTTGTAATACTGCTGCAACAGTTCTCGTTGCACAGCATCATAATCAGGTGCATTGCTGTACACACCATATGGATGATTTTTACCAAATACATATTCATCAATCAATCTTCCTGCAACAAAATCGCATTTCTTCAGGTTCACACTCAACCGTTGCTTGGCATTTTGTTTATAAATATCAAGTTCCTGTTGCGGATATACAGCGTCAGTTATAAGCTCAGCAATCACAGGTAAGTGTGTTGCAAAGTGTTTGTTGATGCAATGCAGAATAATGTTGGCAGTTTCATTATAACAACCACGGCTCAGGTGTGAACCATAGTAATCAAAATGCTCATTGATTTGAAAAGCTGTTTTCTGCTTGGTTCCGTTCTTTAGTAAAAAGTTGGTAGCGGCTGCAATATTATTCTGCTGCTCATACCAGTTACCTGCATAAAACACCAGCTCCAGGCTCATTACTTCCTGTGTGCCGGCGTTAATGGCATATACTTCTACACCGTTATCTAAAACAATTTTTTGATACGGTTTGAGTTTGAGTTCAAACTCCGTGGCATCTTTTATTAAAGGAGCGCTTGTTCTGTTTAGTCGTTCTGCTGCTACACTCATAAATTAATTCTTCGCTAAATAATACAATGTATTGCTGTTCTTCTCATCAAAAATTTTCCGGCTTTCCTGCAATAATTCATCTGCCGTAATGCTTTGGTATTTTTCCAGTTCATCATTCATCAATTGTGCATCGCCCAGCAGTTCATAAAAAGCCAAACTTTGTGCACGGCTCATCACACTCATGTCTTCAAACAAAATAGTACTCTCAGTTTTGTTCTTTACTTTCTGCAGTTCTTTTTCATCCACCAACTGTTCTTTCATCTTTTGTAACTCTGCTTCAACCGCCGCTTCTGCTTTTTCAATAGAAACACCTTTCACCAATTTGCCTTCAATGGTAAACAACCCCGCATCAACACTTCCAAAATGATAACAATCCAGGTTGCTGAACAACTGCTGCTCTTTTACCAATGATTGATACAATCTTGATGAAGCACCACCGCCCAGAATATCCGTGATCAGATCAGCTACATAATAACCACGCTCCATGCGGCCACTCATATGCCAGGTTTTGATAAACGCATCAATAGGCACATCCGCTTTTATCTCCATTCTTCTTGCTTCCGTTTGCTTTGGTTCTTGCGGCAAACTACGTACATATTTTTCGCCGCTTGGAATTGAGCCAAACCATTTCTCTGCCAATTGCAATACGTTCTCTGATTCTACATTACCCGCCACAACCAATATTGCATTGCTGGGTGTGTAGTGTTTAAAGAAAAAGTTTTTTACATCCTGCAGTTGTGCTTCTTCAATATGCTTCAGTTCTTTACCAATCGTCATCCATTTGTACGGATGCGTGGTATAAGCCATCTCCCGCATTTTGTGCCACACATCGCCATAAGGTTTGTTGAGGTAATGTTCTTTAAACTCTTCGCTCACCACTTTGCGTTGTGTATCCAAACTCTTTTCATTAAAGGCAAGACTTAACATTCTGTCACTCTCTAACCAAAACGCTGTTTCAATGTTTTCAGCAGGTAATTGACAGTAATAGTTGGTTAAATCATTGGTGGTATACGCATTGTTTTCACCGCCGGCCAGTTGCAAAGGCTCATCATAATCAGGAATGTTGATGCTGCCGCCAAACATTAAATGCTCAAACAAATGTGCAAAGCCTGTTTGTGTTTCTTTTTCATCACGTGCACCCACATCATACAACACATTTACAACAGCCATGGGAGTACTTGCATCTTTATGTATGAGGAGTTTTAATCCGTTACTTAAAACAAAACGTTCAAATTGTATCATGCTAAAAAAATCCTTTCTTGGGAGGAAGGGCAAATTTCGGTAAAAGAATAACAGGAACGTACAAAGAAAATCAGCATCACTTTAAAATACTTCCCACTTTTAACTCCAGCAGCAGGGGCTGATTGTTACGGAACACGATAATCTTGAGTTTTTGTCCATGATTTTGCAGCATGGATTTATACTGGGTAATATTATTGCTGAAATTATTTTCAATACCAAAAATATAATCACCGGGCTGGAAACCCGCTTTTTCAGCAGGCGAGCCCTGTTGCACCTCCGTAATCTGCACTTTGCCATCAATAAAATAAAAGTTCATACCCGTGTAACTGTAATCAAACGGATCACGGATATGTGTATTGGGTGTAAGGTAAATGAGCTTTTCAGGATAGTTCAATACAATATTAAAACGCCGCAGCAAATCACTGCCAATGAGCCCCGCAAGCGATGGGTAGCTGAACACGTTTACTGAATCATTATAAATATGCACGGGTACTTTTTTAAATTTATACCCGCCAATTTTAACACTCTTTATCGTAGAAAGCCGCATCGTTATTTTTCCCACAAGACCCTCCACCTGTGTGCTCACAATTTTTCTTTTTTTATTGAGAAACGAACTGTCGGCAATAAACTGCTCACTAAACATTAAACACAAACCGGCACCTGTATCAAAATAAAAACTGCTTAAGTAAGTACGTTCATCACTCACCTCATGTTTTGTAACAGGGATGCTTGTAAACAGCGGATTTAAAAACACTCCGTTTTTGTTGTACTTATATTTTCCCGGGGCATATACACTCAGCATTTGTTTGTCATAATCCACCATCACAATATAACGACGAAAAAAACTGTACCCTATAATACCATCTACACGCAAACCATATACCTCGGTAAGTATCTGGTAATCGTTGATATGAAAATCAAGCCCTTCCACATCAAGCCCCTTAAAATGTAAAGTACCTCCTTTGTAAAAGTTGATGGAGCGCACACCGCCAATTCCTTTCACCGTTTTATCACTCGGTTCAAGTTTTAATTTGTAATAAAGTGCCGTAAGTGTATCAAGCGATATACCGCCGCTGCCGGTATCCAGTATAAAATTGAGCGTATCACCAAAATTATCAAGCGTGGCATGTAATATAACTATACCACCTGTAAGCTGCTCAAACTTAAAACTGGTAAGCAGTTTTGCAGGCGGCATATCATTCTGCGCCTTTGTGCCCTTAAAAAGCAGCAAAAAACAAAATATGGCAAGCAACCGCATCATTTACAGGCAAAATAGTTGAATATAATCTGTATTGACAACAAAATATACGTAAACGCTTCGTGGCTGGTTCAAATGGTACTTGTAATTTTGCACACGGAAGAAAACAAAGGTGTAATCGTCAGCTTTTATTGCTGTTTAGCCGCCACGCAACAAAATGTCTGCGTGGTCGCACCTTGTACTAAAGCATCTTCACGCAGCAAGTATGAACCTCAACGATCTATACAGCAAAGCACTGGCATTTGAATTCTTATCAGTAGAAGAAGGTATGCATCTTTATGAGCATGCACCTTTAACGGAGCTCATGTATGTAGCCAATGAAATGCGTAAAGTGCATGTGCCGCATGGTAAAGTTACATGGCAGATAGACCGTAATGTAAACACTACCAATGTGTGCATTGCCAATTGCAAGTTTTGCAATTTCTTTCGGGTACCCGGTCATGCAGAAGCCTATATAACTGATATTGAAACCTATACAAAGAAGATTGAAGAAACCGTCCGCTGGGGCGGTGATCAGTTGCTGTTGCAGGGCGGTCATCATCCTGAATTAGGGTTGGAGTTTTATACAACACTGTTTAAACAACTCAAAGCACTTTATCCTGATATTAAACTGCACAC
>JBKCJY010000333.1:0-6972 GCA_046301455.1 Chitinophagaceae bacterium
TAACAATATTTACGGTAATATGATCAATGCGATGCAGGGTCGTTAATTAAAAAAAGGAAAACCAATTAGTTAAACAAAACCAAAATCCAAAGATCATGTCACTACCTAAAGAGCCACGGCAAAAGATGATTAACCTGATGTATTTGGTGCTTACAGCATTGCTGGCACTGAATGTATCGGCCGAAATCATCAATGCATTTAAAGTGGTTGATAACAGCTTGTCAGCAACTAATAAAGTTGTAAATGCATCAACTGAAACCATTATGTCATCGTTTAAAGAAAAATTAAGCGATCCCACAACAATGGAAAAAGCAAAAATCTGGATGCCCAAAGCTGAACAGGCAACAGCCTTATCTAAAACAGTATACGACCTCATTGAGGGTTTAAAAACCAAAATCAAAGTAGAAGCCGGATTTAATCCATCTGATCCAAATTCTACATTTAAAGAAGATAATATTGATATTGCTACAAGAATTATGGATAAGCAGGGCGAGGGTGAAAAACTGAGAGTCGCTCTTGAAAAGTATAAGCAGCAGCTACTGGCCATTGATCCTGAAGTGGGTAAACAATTTGCAACTACACTGCCCATTAATCTTGAAATACCCAAATCTGCAACAGGCTCTAAAATGGGTAAGGTTACATGGACAAGGGCTTATTTTAACATGACGCCTACTGTTGCAGCCTTAACAATGCTCAGTAAATTTCAGAATGATGTAAAGACATCTGAAAACAGAATAGTAAATGAATTTCACAATCGTGTGGGTCAGGTAGTAGTACGCTTTGATACCTATGAACCAATTGTTGGCGCCAATTCAACTTATTTATTCCCCGGTCAGGAATTACAGATTACCGCTGGTATTGGAGCTTTCAGTAAGAATGCTTTGCCACAAGTAACAATTGGAGGACGTGCAGTGCCTCTTAATGAGCAGGGGGTTGCCGTTTATAAAACAGCAGTAGGTGCGGGTGGCGGATCAGTTCCTGTAGTAATCCGTTATAAAGATCAGGATGGTAAAGATCAGGTGCGTGAAACGAAGATAGATTACACAGTGGGTACACCTACAGGCGCTTTTGTAAGTGCTGAAAAAGTAAAAGTATTATACATTGGTTTGGATAATGAACTGGCAGTAACGGGTGGAAGTGTTGGTGATGAAAAAGTAAATGTGAGTATTAACAACGGAAGCTTGCGTAAAATTGGTCCCGGCCGTTATGTTTCAAGCCCTTCAAGTCCCGGTAATGCAGTTGTTACAGTAAATGCTGATGGGAAATCATCACAATTTACGTTCAGGGTTAAAACAGTTCCTGATCCGGTTGCAATGGTGGGAAAGAGCAAAGGTGGTATTATGAGTGTTAGTGAATTTAAAGCTCAATTAGGTGTTCGTGCGGATTTGGAAAACTTTGTGTTTGAAGGTGTACAGTTTACAGTTACCAGTTTTACACTATATTGTACCGGAGCCGGTTTCCCCGATCCGCAATACAGAACTGTAAATGGTAATAGTTTTGATGCGGTAAGAGATATCATCAACAAATGTAAACCCGGTACAACTGTTACACTTGATGAAATTCGTGTGTCTGGTCCGGGTGGAAGTAGAAAAATCCCGGGTCCGTTTTTTAACCTCAGATAAACACTTTTGAAAATACGAGTTTAACTGTTTTAAGCGTTAATGATAAAAATCAATACAATGAAGGTGAAAAACATAGGATATTTATTCATTGCAACAATGCTCATGGTTTCAGCTACAGCTGATGCTCAGCGCAGGCGTACACAACGTAACCAACCACAAAGTGGTTATGGCGCACCACCTGCAACAAATAACCAACAGCAGAGTGGCTATGGTAACCAGCAGCAAAGTGGTTATGGAAATAATAATCAACCTCAGGCTACAAATCAGCCACAAGTAAATATTCCTATTGTAGTTGTTCCCTGTAACAGCAATGGCGGTTTTGATACCATCAAACCTTCTTTACGAAATGATGCATCAATTGAACGAAATCTTATTAAAGAGCGTTCGCCTTTAGCCTTTGAACATATACGTGAGGATGATGCGGTTTACCGGCAGCGAGTGTGGAGAGAAGTTGATGCAAGGGAGAAAATGAACTTAGCATTTCGCTACTCCACCGATGAAGACAATGGCAACCAGCGTTTTATTTCAATTCTTATAGCTGCTATCAAGGCAAGAGAAATAACTGCGTTTGATCCTACTGATGATCGTTTTACTACACCTCTTACACCTGATAAGGTAATGGAAGCATTTAGTGGTGGAGTTGATACAGTTCCTGTTGTTGACTTTAACGGTAATACTATTCGTTATGAAGTGCGTTGCCGTGAAGTGAGCCCTGACAGTATTTATCAATTTCGTATAAAAGAAGAGTGGGTGTTTGATAAAGAATCATCAAGAATGTTTGTACGAATTCTTGGTATTTGTCCGGTTAAACAACAGTATTCAACATCAGGTCAATTTATTGGTCCTTTACCATTGTTCTGGATTTATTATCCTGACTCGAGAGCCGTACTTGCAAAATATGAGGCTTATAATGGCAAAAACTTTGGTGCCCGTATGACTTGGGAAGAGTATTTTGAAAACCGGATGTTCAGCAGTTATATTACTAAATCAACTATTGATAACCCATACGACAGACGTATCAGGGATTATATTAAAGACCCCATCCTGCGTTTGCTTGAAGGCGATAACATTAAAGAAAAAATCTTCAACTACGAGCAAGATCTCTGGTCGTATTAAAAAGTACATTAAATTTCAACATAAAGCCTCCGTTAATGGAGGCTTTTTTATTTACATGATTTTGTAAACGAATGAGTTATGATACCCGTAGTTTTACGGAAAACATTGTGTTAAACACAATAATTTTTTTTGTAAAATTTCTAAAAATACCCGCTTTGGAGTATTGAAAATCTGCAATCAATGTGTATCTTCGTTTCGGTTTTTCATAGGATATTGGATTTTAAAGACGGGGCTGGATATCTATCCTGGCCCCTTTTTTTATGTCTTATTTTTTAGCAGAGCTTCCATTAAAAAACCTGTTCTTCTTTCACCAATTAACTCAACCAATTCCTCTTTTTCAGCTTTCTTTATATTGGCAACAGAGCGAAACTTACTCAGCAGCAGTTCTGCCGTAGCTTTACCAATGCCATTTATATCTTCCAGCTCATTTTTAAAGGTGCCTTTGCTGCGCTGGTTGCGGTGAAAAGTAATGCCAAAACGATGCACTTCATCCCTGATGCGGCGTAAGAGTTTTAAAGAATCACTGTTGTATGAAAGTTTTACTGATTGTGTATCACCTGTAAAAAATACTTCTTCAATATTTTTTGCAAGGCCAATAACAGTGAGTTTATCATCAAGTTTGAGTGAGCGAATGCTTTCCATTGCAGCAGATAGCTGGCCTTTACCGCCATCAATAATCACAAGTTGTGGCAATGATTCACGTTCATCAAGCAAACGCTTATAACGGCGGTATACCACTTCAGTCATGCTTGCAAAATCGTTAATGCCTTTTACTGTTTTGATATTAAAATGCCGGTAATCTTTTTTGCTGGGCTCGCCATTTTTAAAACAAACCATCGCACTTACGGGATAACTGCCCTGGAAATTGGAGTTGTCAAAACACTCAATATGAAATGGAAGCTCTTTTAACTGTAAATCCTGTTGTAATTGTTGCAGCACCTGATAGCTCATTTGCTTTGATGATTCATTCAAATGCAACACTTTCTTTTGCTGGTAATCATTAAAAAAGTGAGTAGCATTTTTTTGCGACAGTTCCAGCAATTGTTTTTTGGCGCCGGCTTTAGGAACAGTTATTAAAATACTATTGTCAATCGTTTCAATTTCAAAAGGCAATATTAGCTCCGTTGCATGGCTTTGAAAAGTAGTGGATATGCGGCCAATAACTGATTCCAATATTTCCTGCGGTGTTTCATCAAGCTTGCATTCTACCTGCAGGTTCTCCGTTTGTATGATGTTGCCGTTTTGCACCATAAGGTAATTGATGAATGCTTTATTCTCCTGTTGCACTATACTGTACACATCTACATTACCCAGCTTTGGATTTACAACTGTAGAACGTGCCTGATAGTTTTCAAGATGCTCCATTTTTTTGCGGATGATTTCAGCTTTTTCAAACTTCAATGCCGCCACCTGTTCTTTCATTTCAGTTTTGAGATATTGTAATACCGGTTTGAGATTACCGCTGAGTAAATTTTTTACCTGTTGCAATTCTGCGGTATAATCTTCATGTGACTGTAATCCTTCGCATGGGCCCTTGCAGTTACCTAAATGATACTCCAAACAAACTTTGAATTTTTTATTACGGATATTGGCATCAGTAAGATTGAGCTTACAGTTGCGTAATGGAATATTTTGGCGGATGAATTGTATCAACTCCCGCACTTTGGCTACAGATGTAAACGGGCCGAGATAAACAGAGCCATCATTTATTTTTCGGCGTGTAAGAAACACCCGAGGGAAGGGTTCTTTTTTAATAACGATAAACGGATAACTTTTATCATCTTTTAAATTGATATTAAAAACAGGCTGATATTGTTTGATGAGCGAGTTTTCAAGAAACAGCGCATCCTGTTCTGATGTTACTATGGTATAATCAATGAAATCAATCCTTCGTACAAGTTCTGCTGTTTTATACGAGCTTACGGTTTTATTAAAGTAGCTGGATACACGTTTGCGAAGACTTTTGGCTTTACCAACATATAACAGCTTTTTATCAGCATCATAGTATTTGTAAATACCCGGCTGCATTGGTATGGATTTGGCAATTTGCTGAAATTCTTGTTGCGTCATTACATTTATTCTTCAGTATCGTTCCAGTTTATTTTTTCTGAAATTACTTGTTCTCCAGCATTGGGTTTATACACTGTGGTAATAATCCTGCAGCTTTTATTATGCTTCCACAATAGCTGCTGCACTAGTGTGGAATCTTTTGTCTCGTTGCGGCGAACAATGTAGAGTTTTGCTATTTCCTGCGTTTCAGGGTTCACATATACATCAACCCGTTGTATTGGTAAATTCTTTTTTTCTTCTGGTTGATAGGTAAGGGTAATGGTGTTCATACCTGCATCGCCAAACAATGTTTCTTCATAATAGCGCTGAAAATTTTTCTTTTCCAACTCTTCGGGGAGAAACAACATTACAAGCGAACGCATTTGGGCTTTGCTCAGAAAAACTGTATCTGTGTAAACTGAATCTTTTAAAGTTGTTTTTTCAAACGCAAAGGGAACACTATCTAGATAAGCAAGCTGTCCTTTAAGGTAGGCGGCTACATCAATAAAATCAGGTTTTTCTTTTTTTGAACCGGAGGAATTGCAGGAAGCAATAAAAATGAATAACCCGGTTAACAGGATAAATAACTTTTGCATGCCGTAAAATTATTGAAATGAAACGGCAAACAGAAGGTTCGTATTATGAATCTTATTTCAATGTTTTGATAAAACCAATTCTCAATCCATAATCAACTAAATGCTCCTTTACAGGATAATTGCCTTTTGAGTTGGAGAGCAACTGGTAACGAAACTGAGGGCCAAGGACAAATTGTGTTTTCTTGTTAGCATTAAACCGTAAAAATGTTTCAATGCTGTAGTTTAAATTAAAGCTGCGTAAAAACTCAGGGGCTTTAATGTAGTTTTTATAATCATTAGTTACTAAATACCCGGTTGAGTTAAATTGATATGTAGGTTGTATTGAAGTTCCTATGTTCCAGGAAATCTTTTTGGTTTGCATCATACGTACCTGCAGGCCAATGGGTATTGAAATCTGGTACGTTCTGTTTGAAATATCTTCAGGGAAATAGCCATTTTGAGTTCTAAGATCTGTATAACGCTGCACATTGCGTGCTGAATTAAGAATAACAGTTGCCAGCTCAGGGTTATAACGGGAGCCAACTACTGTATAATTGGTAAAATTAAATTGAACACCGGCTGTGAATGCTAAAGTCTTACTTAAAGGTTTTACAAAAGCAGCTCCTGCTTCAAGGCCAATTGATGAGTGATGTTTCACTGCAGACTCAGGATCACGAAGGTTGCCAAAATTAAAACGGTTGTCTGATACCAGTACACGGTAACTGGCTGATGGTGTTACATGAAACTGCAATTGTGCTTTGGGTAATGGCTTCTGCATCAGAACAGGTACATGTACTTCATAATTTAAATCTGCATCCGTTTTATTTTCATCAGCAGGTTCAACTGTATTTGTTGGCACATCTGTGCTATTACCCGTTAATTGTTGATTTGTTGATGCAAACGAAGCAAATGCAGCTGATGGCATTGTTAAAGCTTTCAACTCCTGTGAACCTGTTTTTATCAGTTCAACTTCTTTTATCACCGGTTCAGCATTCAAAGATTGATTGGATGATGTAGATAAAGTTGTTGTTCCCTCTGAAATAGCATCATTTGCTTTTATATCTGTGTTTGCTGCAATTGTTTGTTGCTGTTCAGGTACAAGTGCATTATTTTTCTTAATATTTCTTTGAGGCGAGTTATTTGCAGAAATCCTTCCTGTTGTAATGGTAGAAGGTTTTAATGTAGCTGTTGTTTCTAATGTTGAATTGTTGGCAACAACAACAGCGGGTTTTACTTCATGCTGATTTATTGAAACCCATAACCCAGCAGTTAGCAATGCAGCCGTAAAGAATGAAGCTGCTTTCCAGTAAAAACGATTGGGTTTGTGCAGATGATTGAAAATGGCATCCCAAGACTGATCGGAAGGGTACATCCTGTACTCATCAGCCTTCTGCTTCAGCATCCGTTCAAAAGAATCATCCTGGTACATATATCGCTCCATAATCAGTTTAAAGTTTTAGTTTGGTACGAATTCAATTTTAAAACCGAGGATGGGCTGCTGCAACCCAGTCATCCTGTCTCTCCGGCCGAAACATAATTTTCTTTTGTACTAAAATTTGTTCCAGCATGGCTTTGGCTCTTGTGTATTGCGAACGGCTGGTACTTTCTTC
>JBKCJY010000334.1:0-14233 GCA_046301455.1 Chitinophagaceae bacterium
AACCTTGTGTTGCGGTGAATAATACTGTCAAACACAATACCTTCAAAATGCCTGCGCACTTCACTCACTACCTGGTTGCACAAACGTAAACGACCATCATACATCGTCATCAAAATACCTTCAATCACCAATGAAGTATTCAAGCGGCTTTGCACAATCTTTACTGTGTTGAGCAATTTGCCCAAACCTTCCAATGCAAAAAATTCTGTTTGTACAGGAATTACCACACTGTCAGCAGCCGTTAATGCATTCACTGTTATTAATCCCAGTGATGGTGAGCAATCAATTACAATAAAATCATAATCATTCTTCAGCGGTTCCAGCAAATGTTTAAGCACACTTTCCCTGTTGGGTTGATTAATCATTTCGATTTCTGCACCTACCAAATCAATATGCGATGGAATCAAATCCAGGTTGGGTACTTCTGTTTTCAGCACCACATCTTTTGCATTGGCGCCATTCACAAAACAATCGTATAAGCTTTGTTGCACATTGTGCAAATCAAAGCCCACACCTGTAGTACTGTTGGCCTGCGGGTCTGCATCCACCAATAACGTTTTATATTCCAGCACGGCAAAACTTGCCGCAAGGTTAATAGCTGTTGTAGTTTTACCTACACCACCTTTCTGATTTGCTATACCAATTATTCTTCCCATTATATTATTAAATTCCAATGTTCAAAAATTTCAGTTACAAGTTTCAAGTTTCTGGTTCGGCCGCTCAAAATATAATACTACTCATAATCAGTAACCAGCAAATTCTATCCGGTAACTACTCCTATAAGTTTATCGTTTCCCCAATTGCCGGCAACAACAAATTCAATCCATTCTTACTGAAATGGTCTTTTGCATGCACCGTATCAATCACAATGTAAGGGAATGTGTTGTAATGCACGCCAACTACGGTGTGACAGTTAATCATATGCGATGCTCTTGCCGCATCATCATAACCCATCGTAAAATTGTCGCCTATGGGTAATATTGCAAAATCTATAGGACCTCCCTGGGATACCAATTGCATTTCCATAGTCAACGCCGTATCGCCACTGTAATAAAAATTTTTATCACTACGAATCACAAATCCCATTGGGTTGCCACCATAAGACCCATCAGGCAATGAACTTGAGTGTTGAGCCACCATGCATTTTACTGTTCCAAAATCAAATTGTTTTTTACCACCCGTGTTCATTGGATGCGCATTTTCAACACCCTGTTTTTTCAGCCATTCATAAATTTCCCACGCACAAATCACTAATGCACCTGTTCGTTTGGCAATACTCACAAGGTCCGCAACATGGTCCTGATGCCCGTGACTCACAAAAATATAATCCGCAGGCACCGTGTTGGCATCCACATCTTTTGCCAGCTCGTTGTAAGTAATAAACGGGTCAAACAATAAATGCTTACCTTTTATTTCAACACTAAAACAAGAATGGCCGTAATACGTAAGTTTCATAATCAATCCTATTTAAAATCGTCTTCTGCGAAATAACAATGTTTTTGTTACCAGCTTAGTTGTTTCATGGCGTTGGTTTTGCGTCGCACACTTTTACAACAGTACCAATAACAGCAATGGGTTTTAGGTTTAAGATTCATTTTTTTCGTCTCTCTTTTTCCCAAATTAGGAGAAATGAGCTGCCACTCTGACAAAAATAAGCCTTGGCACAAATTTCGGGAACAATACTTATCCCCGAACTGTTGTATTCTAAACAAAACTATAACACTGGTTTTCGGGTTCATTTCTCAACTTTGTACACATGCAACGATTAGCAGGTTCCTGGGTGTTTTTAGTAATCCTTCTAGCAGTGGATATTTATGTATTTCAGGCCATTAAAACTGTGGCTGTTTCTGCAGCACCACGTACACGGTGGATCATTTACGGTACTTACTGGGGTATTAGTTTACTGGCGTTTACACTCATGTTTTCACTCGTGTTTACTAATTATGAAACCTGGCACCGTACATTACGCACCTATTTATTTGCGGGCATCATGGGTTTGTTTTTTGCCAAACTCATTGCCAGTGCATTCTTTTTGGTGGATGATGTCAGGCGAATTGTACAATGGGTAGCAAGTTTCATTATGCCATCGCTCAATCCCAAAAATACAGGCACGGGAACAGGCATCACACGTTCAGCATTTATTAGTTGGTTGGGCATTGCAATGGGCGGCGGATTGTTTTCATCACTCATCTATGGTTTTGGAAACAAGTACCGATACAATGTCCAAAAAATTCCTATGAAGTTTCCCAATCTTCCTTCCTCTTTTGCAGGCTTCAAGGTCATCCACATAAGTGATATCCACAGCGGAAGTTTTACTGATAAGCAAGCCGTGATGAAAGGAGTGGAGCTTATCAACAAACAAAACCCTGATGTGATTCTCTTTACAGGTGATTTGGTAAATTATCATGCTGATGAAATGAAAGAATACATCGATGTGTTTGGTGCACTCAAAGCCAAACATGGTGTGTATGCAACACTCGGTAATCATGATTATGGATTTCCGCAGGGGGAAACGAAAGAAGAGACAAAACAAATGCAACTGGCCAATGCAGCAGCAGTAGTGGAAGTGCACAAACAACTTGGCTGGAAAACATTGAGCAATGAGCATTCAATCATTGAAAAAGATGGCGAGCACATTGCCATCCTTGGTGTTGATAATACAAGTTATAAAACTCGTTTTCCTTCATTCGGAAAATTAAATGAAGCACATGTCGGAGCAAAAGATGCACCCTTTAAAATTCTCATGAGCCACGACCCATCACACTGGAATGGTGAAGTGACAAAAAAATTCACTGATATTGATTTAACATTGAGCGGCCACACACACGGAATGCAGTTTGGGGTAGAAATACCAGGCTTCCGCTGGAGCCCGGTGAAATATGTTTACAGGCAATGGGCAGGTTTGTATGAAGAAGCTGCACAAAAACTTTATGTAAACCGTGGATTTGGTTTCATTGGTTATCCCGGCCGTGTAGGAATCTTGCCTGAAATTACATTGATTGAATTGTGTTAAAAAAGGTGAAGGCACGGGCATATACTTTTTTAGATAAAGCCCAAACATATACGCTAGGGTTATTTTTTCTGTGACATCCATTTCCCCCTCGCAATACAATTCCTATGCTTTCAAGCTCAGGCTGCTTGTAAAACGAAAAAAAGGCTTTAGCCCTGAAAAATGCTACTAATCTCCTTCATTCTCCTCACTTTATTTTTCCGGCCGCTTTAAACTATCTTGCATCTGAATGGTCTTAACCTGCAACCACCATCGTATGAAGAAACTATTCGCATTGCTATTTGCAGTACTGCTTTTTATTTCTATTGCCCGAGCACAACAAACGGATTCCATTCCCCTTAATAAAGATTCCATTGAGAAAGCAGTGGATCAATTTTTAGCCCTGCTTGATTCGGCTAATAAGCCTCAGAGTTACTGGCAACTTTCACTCGGAGCAAGCAATACACAATTCAGTATCAACAATGTGGCATTGAATGCGCAACAGGTTACAAAAGGAGTTACGCTCATCCCCACCATTGCTTATTTTGATAAAAGCGGTTTAAGTTTAACGTATAACAACTTCATCAGTTTGAACAACATCAATAGCGGTTTGGTACAGCACGCCCTTACACCGGCTTATGATTTTAATTTCAACAAAGCATTTGATTTTGGATTATCCTATACCCGTTTTATCGGCAATAAAAACTTTGGTTCCATATCATCGCCTTATCAAAATGATATTTATTCATATTTACAATACAATAGATGGGGCTTGCAGCCCTCTTTATCATTGGGTTACTCTACTGGTGAATTCAGTGAATTTTCCAGAACAGATACGTTTGCAATTATTCAACGCCCATTCAGACCTGATACAACGATTAAATATGCTATTAATGATACGCTGCGAGTAAAACTCAGGGATTTTTCAGTAACACTTGCTGCTCAAAAACAATTTGTATTTGAATCAAGGAAAGAAGAAAACTATATCACGTTCACACCTTCTTTTCTTTTATTTTTTGCCCGTAACACTTATGATGTTGAATATACATCTACAAGTGTGTTCTCGCCTTCCACACGTTTATTCTTACAAAATCGTCCGCAATTGCGTGATGCTTTGGTGAGGCAGATAAGAAGTTCGTTTCCCAATCTCAATCAAACAAGAAATTTTCTCAACACCACCAGTTTTCAATTGCAATCGCTTGGGTTGAGTTTGGATGCTGCTTTTTACTTTGGTAAATTTTATCTTAACCCGCAGGTATATCTTGATTATTATTTACCTGAAAGTGATCAAAAGTTCACGGCATTTTTTACCCTTCATACAGGTTTTATTTTGCCCACAGGTAAGAAAAAATAAATTCATTAACATTATTTTACCGCTTTTCGTTTATCATTGGCATCTAATTGGAACGTTATACAGCAACTAAAAACAAATCAATATGAACAAGTATCTAATCATTGGCATTATAAGCCTTCTCAGTATTTCAGCATCAGCACAAGGAATTAAATTTGGCCCCAAGCTTGGCGCCAACATGGGTAAAATAGATGGTGCTGGATTTAATGACAAGTATTCACTTGGGTATCATGTGGGTGGGTTTGTACAAATCAATATTAATAAAAAATGGGGCATTCAACCAGAAGTTTTGTGGAATCAAATAAGTACTGATACGGTTTTGGGCTTTAACGCTTTATACCAAAATCTGGGTAACCAATCTTCAAACTTTAATGATTTAAAACTTAATTATCTAAGCATTCCCATTTTACTCAATTACTCGCCTGCTAAAATGATCACTTTTCAGGCAGGCCCTCAATTTGGGATTTTGCTTGATAAAAACAATACATTACTTCAAAACGGTGGAAATGCTTTTAAAAACGGAGATCTATCCTTACTGGGTGGAGTGCAACTTAATTTATTAAAATTACGTGTTTATGGCCGCTACGTTATAGGACTGAATGATATTGGTGATGTGGGCAGCAGTGAAAAGTGGCGCAATCAGGGATTGCAGGTGGGTGTAGGTATTGCATTATAACAATTTCAGTATAGGTTTCGGATTAATAATCATGAAGAACGGGGCGCTGCAGGCGCCCCGTTTATTTTACTATCAGTTCATACAGTTTTAACCCGTAGTAACCTGCTGCACCTAAAATAACCGGATACAACACAAACAACCACACATAATCTTTCCAGCTCCAATCTTTCAATGAAGCCCATCCGTTTTTTTGCAAACCTGTAACTGCATCATACCAGCTCATGACACCTATCACACTTGCAAGTACATTGGCGAGTATAGCAATGAGTAATACAATGATTCCGATACAATAAATTTTGAGCATATCAATTTGTTTTTGGTATCCATGCAATAATGCGCAAAGGTCCGCCGGTGCCATTTTTGATTTTCATTGGCATTGCAATGATGAATGCACCTTTTACTGGCAATGCATCCATATTGGCAACATTTTCAAACCCCAAAATATTTTCAGCATATAAAATTTGATGCGTTTTAAAATCTTTGGATTGTCCGTAATCCACACTTGCCACATCCACACCCACTGCTTTTATTTTTCTGTTCTTCACTATCCATTTAGCCAACTCCGGATTGATAGACGGGAAATGCAGATTAGCAACAGCCGTATCGCCTTTGCCTTTCGTACCCAGGTACTTTTCAGCATCTGGATAATATTTGCCCCAGCCTGTTTTAAAGAATACAATTGCATCTGTTGGAATATTACCGTTTGTTTTTTCCCATGCAGTAACATCATCCACAGAAATTAAGTAATCAGCATTACTGCCCACTTTTGAGCTTACATCAATGACCACTGCTTCGCCCAATAAACTTTGTAAAGGAATTTCATCACTGCTCCATTTACCTTTTGCAAAATGAACAGGCGCATCTAAATGTGTGCCGCCATGTTCAGGTGTAAAAAATGCATTTGACGAATAATAGAACCCTGCTGGTGTAGTTCCGTTAAACTGCGTATCAAGTTTAAAACCTGTGGGGTTATTGGGCCAATATAATGTTTTATCAGAAAAATCATAGCTCAAATCAATCCATTTGCCGCTGGATAGATGTTGTTGTAAGGTTGTGTGTGTTGGTTTTTCTTCACAACTTAAAAAAAATAAAACCGGAAGTAATGATGAAAAAATTTTCATGCGTTTTAATTTTGAAGAGAAGGTACAAAAAATCCCAAATCAATTAATCAAACAAACTCAACTGGTTTTGATGCTTCTTTGGTTTTACTTTAACTGCCAATTTTGATGTACTTGTTTCCAATGTAAATATTTCTGATTCCTTATACCTGCTTGCCACCACAACCTGCACAGTACCAGCATGCGGAGCAAACAAATCTTCAACAATCTGAGGTTTGTTGTTGTTTTTCGAAAGATGTGATAAGATGAGCAATTGCAAATGCGGGGCTTTGTATTTTAAAAATAAATCTAATGCCTGTTTATTACTCAAATGCCCTTCATCACCACTAATACGTTGTTTAAGATGATAAGGATAGCCGCCATTCATCAACATATCTTCACAATAATTACTTTCCAGGAAAACAGCATGGCATTGGGTAAAATGTTTTAATACCTGTTTGCAGGCATAGCCAATATCTGTAATCACCCCAACATTCATGCCATAAGCACTTATAGTAAAACTGTGAGGGTCATCCGCATCATGACTTTTTGTAAAGGGAAGAATCTGCAGGTCACCAATGCTTACTGTTTTATTTTTTATGAAAGCATTGATAAGATGCGGTTCTAATTTTAGACAGCTGTTGCGCAACGTAGCAGGAGTGATGTAAACAGGCAATTGATATTTTTTGCTGAGCACTTCAAGCCCGGCAATATGATCAGCATGTTCATGTGAGATGAAGATGGCTTTTATTTTTTTGATGTCCAGTTCCAGCCGCTTCATTCTTTTTTCCGTTTCCCGGCAGCTTAGCCCGGCATCAATCAATACAGCTTCACTGCTGTTTCCGATAAAATAGCAGTTGGCATTGCTACCGCTGTTGAGTGATGCGATTTGGAGTGACATGGGTGCAAATGTAAGCAGGGCAACAATAAACTGAACAGGGTGCTAATTTCAAATTCATTTGATCTGTAAATTTTATCTTAAGTACGGCGTCTCAAAACCAAATTGTTCTTTTTATTCCCAACAAACTTTACTTTTCAAATCTAAATTTAAAAACATTCTCTGTTTTCTTTCCTTTTCAAGCATCTTGTTTTTTGTTTCAGTTGAAGCAATTGCTCAAACAGCAGCAAACAACAATCCAAAACTTATTGCCACTTTTGACAGCACCAAGAAAAAAGAATTTAAAGCCAATGAACCTGTCGCCAGTGTGATTTTGGTAAAGAAAGGACAAGTGATTTATAAAAAAGCATTTGGCATGGTAGATATGGAGCTGAATGTTCCTGTTAACCCTGATATGAATCTACGCATGGGCTCCATTACCAAACAGTTTACGGCTGTTTGGGTTTTACAACTGGCTGAGCAGGGAAAACTATCCTTGCAGGATGACATAAAAAAATACATTCCTGATTATGCCATTAAAGAACCCATTACCATTGAGCACTTACTTACCCATACATCAGGTATAAAAAGTTACACCAATGTTGATAGCTTTTGGAAAAATATGCATATTGATATGACTCCAAGAGCCATCATTGCACTTACTGAAAGAGATACATTGGAGTTTAAACCCGGCTCCAAATGGAAATATAATAATACCGATTATGTAATGCTGGGCTACATTATTGAAAACGTGAGTGGTAAAACTTATGAAGAATATGTACAGCAGAATATTTTTACGCCGCTTGCTATGAATGCCTCTTATTATGGAAGTGACACAAGGATCATTAAAAACTGTACAAAAGATTATAAGAATAATGAGAAAGATTTTCTTAAGTCTGATTATATCAGTATGACTTTGCCACATGCAGCCGGTTCTTTACTTTCAACTCTAGAAGATTTATGGAAATGGAACAGAGCTTTATACAGTTACAAATTGGTGAAGAAAGAATGGGTTGATAACGCAATTACTCCTTATACTTTAACTCACGGTAAACCTACAACTTATGGATATGGTTTGGGCGTATCTAAAATACAGGGAAGTAAATCCATTGAATACGGTGGCGGCATACCTGGCTTTTTAACCATGGGTATGTATTTGCCTGATGAAGAAATTTTTGTAGCTGTTTTCAGTAATTGCGACTGTAAAAGCCCTGATGCTATTGCAGCAAAAATTGCAGCTATTGCACTTGGTAAACCTTTCAATTATAGAGCGATGCCTTTAACTGAAGCTGATGCCAAACAGTATGAAGAAATCTATACATCTGAAGATGGTGAAGAACGAATCATTCGTTGGGATAAAGACAAACCTACTTCGCAACGTGGTGGCGGAAATAAGTTCACCATTAAGATGAATGAAAAAGACAAATTCTTTTTTGAGGAATCTTTCTCTTTTATTGAATTCAAACGCAATAGCAGTGGTACTGTAAATGCATTGAAATTTACAAACAGAGAAACCGATTCAGTTTGGAAGAAAACAAATAAACCGCTTTCCTCTGAACTTAAATTTGTAAATGTAGATGCAGCAATACTTGCAGATTATGTAGGCGCTTATCAACTGGCTCCCAATTTTATCTTAACGGTAATGCTGAAAGATGGTAAACTTTTTGGTCAGGCAACAGGTCAGCAAAAGATTGAAATGCAACCTCTTTGTAATGTTCGCTTTAAAGCAAAAGATGTGGATGCAGAAGTAGAATTTAAAAAAGACGCATCGGGTAAAACAGAATCATTGATTTTGTACCAGGGCGGAAGGGAAATGCCGGCTAAGAAACAGTAAGCCTTAAAATCATATTGAAAAGATCAGCTGTGTTTTTGCGGCTGATTTTTTGTACCTTTTATGCATTCAAAACTTCAGAACATGAAAGCATTCGTTTTTTTCCTTTGTTGCTGTACTGCAGCAGTTGCAATGGTTGCGTTTACTTACCGGCAATCAAACAAAGTAAATAACCAGTCAGCTTCAGTTTATAAAAACAAAACCATCATTCGTTGCGGTACAGATTGGGAAGTGTTGAAAGACTGGTTGGAAGAAACAGATATTCCTCCTATGCCCGGCGCAGGAATTTATAAATGGAGAATTTCTACTAAAAGCGACAGTGCACAGTTTTATTTTAACCAAGGCATTAATATGTATTATGGCTTGCACATTATTGAAGCGATGGCTTCATTTAAGAAAGCTGCAAAGTTTGATGCGGAATGTGCTACTATACATTGGGCGCAAGCATTGGTTTATGGCCCTAATATTAATGACTATGGTTTCCGTGCATCACCAGAAGCTTTGAAAGCATTGAATAAAGCCAAACAGTTTGCTAGCACAGCAACTGCTTTTGAAAAAGAATTAATTGATGTAATGAGTGTACGGTACACTGCAGATTCTGCTGATGCCACTCGCAAACAGTTGAATGAGGCATACACTGCAAAAATGAAATTAGTGGCTGCCAAGTTTCCGGGCAATGCAGAAGCACTGGCTTTGTATGCAGATGCGATGATGCTGGAACATCCATGGGATTTGTGGAATGTAAACGGAACACCTAAAGCATGGACACCGGCGATCAGAAAAGTATTGGAACAGTTGCTTACTCTTTCGCCGATGCATCCCGGTGGCAATCATTACTACATTCATGTAATGGAAGCATCACCCTTTGCAAAACTGGCATTGCCCAGTGCAGAACGATTGGGTGCAACCAATCCCGGACTTTCACATATGGTGCATATGCCATCGCATATTTATTTGCGAACCGGTTTGTATAAAAAAGGAGTGGATGTAAATGTGAATGCTGTAAACAGTTATCAAAAATCCATTCCGTTGTATGCACCTGTTACCGGCGCAGACTTTTTATACATTATTCATAACCTGCACATGAAAGCCAATAATGCCATGATGATGGGGAATGAAAAAATTACCGTATCTGCTGCCATCGAAACACAAAAGAGTATTCCTGATTATTATTTGCCAACACCTGCACCTTTGGGAAATTTAGTGCAATACATTTATCATACACCTGTATTAATAAATGTGCGTTTTGCAAAATGGAATGAATTGCTGGAAATGAAACAGCCTCCGTCTGCACAGGTGTTCAGCAATATACTTTTCCATTTTGGAAGAGGGATGGCGCTGGCTAACACAGCAAAAATGGATGAAGCAAAAAAGCAATTGCAATTGATACAATTGCTGATGAAAGATTCATCACTCTCTATACCTTACTCACCTTTTTCACCTGCCATTGATGCAGCAGTGGTAGCTGAGCAATTGCTGAGCGGAACGATTGCATTAAAAGAAAAAAGAATCAACGATGCAGTTACTGCTTTTCAAAAAGCATCTGCAAGGGAAGAAAGCATGGTATACAACGAACCACGTGATTGGTTGCTCAACCCAAAACATTATTACGGAAATACATTATTAGTAGCAGGTAAAGCAAAAGAAGCTCAAACTGTTTTTGAAAAAGATTTAAAGAATAATGCGGAGAACGGATGGGCTTTGATGGGATTGTACAATGCTTTACAGATGCAAAAGAAAACAGCAGAAGCTACAGCTGTATTGGCACGCTATAAAAAAGTAAGGATGCAGGCTGATGTGGATATGGGATTGGTGGGGTATTGAAAGTTTGCAAATTATTTAAGTATCACAAAGCCGCACTTATCAGTTAAACCACTTGCATTAGGCCGACAGATAAGTGCTATCCCAAACTTACATCTAAAAACATCATAATTAAAAAGCCTGCAATAAAACCAAGTGCTGCAACATCGGTGTATTTATCACGTTGTGTTTCAGGAATCACTTCTTCCACTACTACAAAAATCATAGCGCCTGCTGCAAATGCCAGCGCAAACGGCAAAAAGTTTTGCATGTAAATGACCATTACTGCACCAAGCAACGCAGCAATGGGCTCAACTATGGCAGAGAGTTGTCCGTAATAAAAACTTTTCCATCTTGATAAACCTTGTCTGCGCAAGGGCATACTCACTGCAAAACCTTCAGGCACATCTTGTATACCAATGCCAATAGCCAATGCAATTGCACCGGCAATTGTTGTTTCAGTTCCGCCTTCGAGTGCTGCACCAAATATGACACCTACTGCCAAACCTTCGGGAATGTTGTGCAATGTAATGGCCATGATTAAAAGGGTAGTGCGGTGCCAAGATGATTTTACACCTTCCACTTCACTTGTTTTAAAGTTAATGTGCAGGTGCGGCAATACTTTATCCAAACCAAACACAAACAAGGCACCCAATGCAAAACCAACAATAGCAGGCATCCAGGGCATGGAAGGATAAATGGTTTCGCTCATTTCAATACTCGGAACCAGCAAACTGAAAATACTTGCGGCCAGCATAATACCACCACTTAAACCCAGCATGGTATCAAGTATGCTTCGCTTCATTTCTTTAAAGAAAAAAACAAACATTGCACCGAATGCTGTACAAAGCCATGTAAAAATACCGCCAATGAGTGCGCTCCAAACCGGGCCAAAGTTTTGAAAAAATGTTTCGAGTTGTTGCATAGAAATGTTTCATGTTTTTGGTTGCTTGTTTGAGATTGAGAAGCCACTTATTGTTCATCAACATGGCATACCTGTAACCTGCAACTTGAAACCAGTAACTAATTTAATTTTACAAATATCTTTTTCGCCAACTGCTCACTTAATGTAATCAATGGCTGGTTGCGGATTTTTATTTCAACAGAGTTATCAAACGGATACCGTTGCTTAATTTCCAGTTTTGTACCGATGCTGATATTTTTTTTGCTGAGTACATCTAATAAGCTGCTGCTTTGATCGCCCACACCGGTTACTATTGCTGCATTGTTTTCTTTAAGCTCATGTAATGATATTTGATTGATGCTTTCCATTTTGCCACTTCCATCAGGAATAGGGTCGCCATGCGGATCAAAACGTGGATTACCAAGGAAATCATCCAGGCGTTTAATGAGTTCAATGCTGCTCACATGTTCCAATTCTTCAGCAATGGCATGTACCTCATCCCAGTTGAATTTGAGTTTTTCTACCAGAAAAAATTCCCAGAGCCTGTGCTTACGGATAATGCTGAGTGCTATCTTCTTTCCATCTGCATTGAGCTTTACACCATAGTAAGGCTGATAGTTCAACAACTTTTTTTCTTTTAGCCGTTTGAGCATATCTGTTACTGATGCCGGCTTGGTGTGAAGTTCTGCCGCCAGTTCATTGGTAGTTACATTGGCATCATGCTGTTGCAGGTGCCAGATGGCTTTGATGTAGTTTTCTTCTGCTATCGAAAAATTCATGTGGGTTGAAAATAAAATTTAGACAAATCTAAAAATAATTTCTTCAAGTGGAGAATATTTTTTGGGTTGCCACGGAGTAATAGAGTTTTATTCGGCACTTACAGGTTTGAGTTTTTTTGTAGAACTCCGCCCGAATTGATATTGATGATTGTGTCAAACCTGCTAGGTAAGTTTCTCTTTCCTTGTTCTAAGCTCCTCCTTCGTAATAGGTCTTTTGAGTTTACTCCCTTGCGCTAAACACAATTTTGTGGCACAGTTTTCCTGAACTATATTCACAAAACCAACCGTTTTTTATGACTATTCGTTTTGTTACTACTGCGCTGTTTGTGTTACTGTTTGCCTGCAAGGATAAAAAGCAGCGCTCAGTGGTTGATGCTGATTTAACCATTAAAGAATTTATTGAACTTATACCGCAGGCAAAACTTCCTTTTATAGTGTATGATTCCACACTTCAAAAAAAGGAAAACGATTCTGCTGCGCTCAACCTCACCGTGTTTCAATCATTTGTACCCGACAGTGTTTTTAAACAGCAATACCCATCCACCAAGCAATTAAAACTATTTGCACTGGGTAAATCAACGGATGCGCAAAAAGGTAATTATATTTTTATAAAGTCCATCAATAGCAAACGCAGGGCTGTGTATCTCTATTACTTCAATGAAAAAAATACGTATGTCGGTACGGCTGTTTTGCTCGATAATATTTCAGCAACAAAAGCCAACCGTTATACAAGAATTGATAGCCGTTACAATATTGCACTTATAAAAGAACAAAAAACAGCAACCGGCGAACTTTGGACTGATGAAACAATCTACTACATGGATGCCAATGGCAAAATGATCCTTGCCATGACCAACAGCACAGAAGATAAGAGCGATGAAATTATGGGCAACCCTATTGATACATTGCCTGCAAAAAATAAATTCTCTGCCGATTATGCAAGTGATAAAAAGAATATGGTTTCCATACGGGATGGGCAATTGCCCAAAACATTTGAGTTCTTTATCCATTTCAGCAAACAAAACGGAGAATGTGTGGGCGAGTTAAAAGGTGAAGGTGAGTTTACCTCTCCTGGCAAAGGCGTGTTTCATGATAAAGACAGCGATTGTGAAATTATTTTCAGCTTTAGTAGCAGCAGTGTTACTATTAAAGAAATTAATGGCTGCGGAAGTTACAGAGGAATTACTTGTTTTTTTGAAGGAGCGTATATGAAGAAGAAAGCAGCACCAAAGTCAAAAACGTTGATTAAGAAAAAATAAATGGATGATAGAAGCAATAAGCTTGTTCCTAACTCATGAACGTACTATAATGTGTGCGAATCATTTACTTAATTATTTGAAGGTAAGTGACTATGACCAATGAATTCGTTGTCGGCACTCAAAAACTTATTTCAACATAAATCAACAATGAACAACAGAATCAACATAAGCTCCGGCTCACCATGGGAAGATATTGTGGGCTATTCAAGAGCTGTACGCATTGGAAATATTATTGAAGTAGCTGGTACTACGGCTGTGGATGGTGATGTACTCATAGGTGGTGACAGTATGTATGAACAAACAAAATTTATACTCCAGAAAATCGAAAAAGCATTGATAGCCGCTGGTGCATCTATGAGTGATGTAGTGCGTACACGTGTTTATGTAACTGACATCAGCAAATGGGAAGAAGTGGGACGTGCCCACGGCGAAGTGTTTAAAACCATTAAGCCGGCATCAGCCATGGTGCAGGTAAGCGCACTCATCAACAAACATATGTTAGTAGAGATAGAAGCTACTGCAATCCTTTCCAAAAAATAACTGTGTATAACCCCGCCGCACAAAAGGTTTCTGTTTAATTTTTTAAGGCTATATTGCGACACTTTTTAGCGAAAACTAACTCGATTATGTCGTTTACAAATTTTAAAGTGCCTTTCAGCGTTGATGCGAA
>JBKCJY010000335.1:0-13353 GCA_046301455.1 Chitinophagaceae bacterium
TTGAAGTGTGATATATGGCAGGCAATCGTTCGGAAATTACCGAATTAATCAACTAACGGATGTTCAAAGGATGATGGATTATTAACAGCTAACTCACACGAGGTACCCAAATAAGGTATCATTCTTATTCAACTCCGTATAATCAATATGATATTCCTTCATCTTTTGAATAAGCAGCTCATAATCTTCTCTGCTTTTCAATTCTACTCCTATCAATGCCGGGCCGTTTTCTTTGTTCGTCTTTTGCATGTATTCAAAACGGGTAATATCATCAGTTGGGCCAAGCACATGATTCACAAATTCTTTTAAAGCGCCTGGACGCTGTGCAAAATTCACCAGGAAATAATGTTTCAATCCTTCGTATTGCAAGGAACGTTCTTTTATTTCCTGCATGCGGTCAATATCATTATTACCTCCCCCAATGATGCAAACGATATTTTTGCCTTTGATTACATCGGCATAATCATCCAATGCAGCAATGCTTAATGCACCCGCTGGTTCAGTAACAATTGCATCTTCATTGTACAATTTGAGAATGGTGCTGCAAATTTTTCCTTCGGCCACCAAATGCATATCATCCAACACATCTTTGCAAACTGAGAATGTAAGTTCGCCCACTCGTTTTACAGCAGCACCATCTACAAAACGGTCAATACTTTCTAATGTAACAGGTTCACCTGCTTCCAAAGCCCGTTTCATAGAAGGTGCACCTTCTGGTTCCAACCCAATTATTTTTGTTTTGGGTGAATAGGTTTTAAAGTAGGCACCAACACCTGCACTTAATCCACCACCACCTACAGGAATGAATACATAATCTACCTCACTCAACTCTTCTAAAATTTCCAAGCCAACTGTTCCCTGACCTTCAATGATTTTATAATCATCAAACGGCGGAATAAATGTCATACCATTTTCTTCTGTGAATTGTTTGGCCGCAACCGCACAATCATCAAATGTATCACCCGCCAGCTTTACTTCTATCGCATCATCACCAAACATTTTTGTTTGATTGATTTTTTGTTTGGGTGTAATCACAGGCATAAACACTACACCTTTTGCATTTAACTTTTTACAACTATATGCAAATCCTTGTGCATGGTTGCCCGCACTTGCACATACCACACCTTTTTGCAATTGCTCAGCAGGCAAACTGCTCATCATATTATAAGCACCACGCAACTTGTAACTTCTTACTACCTGCAAATCTTCACGCTTCAAATACACATTGCACTGGTATTTGCGGCTGAGATTGAGATTCAATTGCAAAGGAGTTCTTGTTACTACTTTCTTTAAATTCAAAGCAGCTTTATGAAAATGCAATTCAGGTTTTGTATGTGTTGCTGTATTCATTAATTTAAAACTGGTTTTGCTTTTTGACTTTTCACCTTTGCCTTTTGACTTTCGCTTGTAATTGCTTTCATCTCTGTCATTGCAGCACGCAACTTCTCTCCCACTCTCTCTACCGGATGAATACGAATGATTTTATTTACTTCAATGAGCGAACGATTGTCAACACCATTGTCCTTACCTGCATTGAAATTAGTTCCGATAATATCTTTATCAACCAGAGTCATAAATTCTTTGAGTAAAGGCTTAGCGGCATGGTCAAATAAGTAACAACCATATTCTGCCGTATCAGAAATTACACGATTCATCTCATATAATTTCTTACGTGCAATTGTATTTGCAATCAGTGGAGTTTCATGCAATGATTCGTAGTAAGCGCTTTCTTCTTTAATACCTGCTTCTACCATTGTTTCAAAAGCCAGCTCCACACCTGCACGTACAAAAGCTACCATCAACAAACCATTATCAAAATACTCCTGCTCGGCGATAGCCTTATCAGTTGGTGAAGTTTTTTCAAAAGCTGTTTCACCTGTTGCTTTACGCCATGTCAAAAGATTAACGTCATCATTTGCCCAATCTTCCATCATCGTTTTAGAAAAATGTCCACTCATGATATCATCCTGGTGCTTTTGAAACAACGGACGTAAAATATTTTTCAATTCAGTTGATAATTCATACGCTTTTAACTTTGCCGGATTGCTCAATCTATCCATCATTGCTGTAACACCACCCTGCTTCAATGCTTCAGTAATTGTTTCCCATCCATATTGAATAAGTTTAACTGCATAAGAAGAATCAATACCTTTCTCCACCATCTTATCAAAACATAAAATAGAACCCGTTTGTAACACACCACATAAAATTGTTTGCTCACCCATTAAATCACTTTTTACTTCCGCTACAAAAGATGAACGTAATACACCTGCACGATGACCACCGGTTGCAACAGCATAGGCTTTTGCCTGTGCCAAACCTTTTCCTTCCGGATCATTTTCGGGATGAACAGCTATTAAGGTAGGCACACCAAAACCTCTCTTATATTCTTCACGCACTTCTGTACCTGGGCATTTAGGCGCCACCATTATCACAGTAATATCTTTTCTTATTTGCATCCCTTCTTCAACAATATTAAAACCATGACTGTAAGAAAGCGTTGCATATTTTTTCATCAACGGCATTACTGCATTTATTACAGAAGTGTGTTGTTTATCAGGAGTAAGATTTAATACCAAATCAGCATCAGGAATCAATTCTTCGTAAGTACCTACTTCAAAACCATTATCGGTTGCATTTTTCCATGATGCTCTTTTCTCCGCAATTGCTTCTGCACGCAATGCATACGAAATATGAAGGCCGCTGTCACGCATGTTTAAACCCTGATTCAAACCCTGTGCACCGCAACCTACAATTACAATCTTTTTTCCTTTGAGTATATTCACACCATCTGCAAATGCACTGCGGTCCATAAATTCACACACACCCAACTGATTGAGCTGTTCACGAAGCGGAAGAGAATTGAAATAATTTGCCATTGTTTTATTTTTAAAATTTTTAATTTCTTGAATTCTACATTTTACATCGAGAAAACTTTCTCATTTTCGTTCAAATACTCATTCTCTATCACTTCTTCGCCAGGTTCACTGTATTCGAATTCCTTAAGCTTTTTATGAAACCCTTCACTGTTTTTGATGATGGCCACTCTTGCACTTCTCACAAACTCAATCAACCCATAAGGCTCCAATACTTTAATAAGATTATCTGTCTCTTCTCTTTGTCCCGCTACTTCAAACACGGTATAATCTTTTCGAATCACAACTGCTTTTGCTCCATGCTGACTTAACAAACGTTCTACTTTCACCTGTTCAGCAATTACATCTGTTGGTACTTTGTACATAGCCAGTTCCTGCCAGATGATTTCATCATTGGTATTGTAATAGGCTTTTAACACCTCCACCTGTTTTTCAATTTGGCGGCACAGCTTACGCACTACTTCTTCCGTTTCATTAATCACAATGGTGAAACGATGCACACTGTCCACTTCACTGGGAGAAGTATTTAGACTTTCGATATTAATCTTCCGTTTGGAAAAAATGATAGCGATGCGGTTTAATAATCCAACTTGGTTCTCTGTGTAAACTGTTATGGTGAATTCTTTTTTTGTCATATAAATAATTTTTCAATCAACCGCTATTTGGTTGTTTAAATTTCTTCCTTACTCAACACACATTCCGCCACGCCTCTTCCCTGCGGTACCATGGGGAATACATTGTTCTCTTTGCCTACCATTACTTCTAATAAATAACTGCCTTCATGATTAAGCATGGTTTGCAAAGCATCTTTTAATTTATCACGTTCACTCACACGTTGTCCATCTATGTAATATCCTTTTGCTACAGCCACAAAATCAGGGCTTGTAATATCAACAAACGAATAACGCTTTTCATGAAAGAGTTGCTGCCATTGCCGCACCATTCCCAAAAACTGGTTATTTAGAATTAAAATTTTCACATTGGGTTTGAATTGCATGATGGTTCCCAACTCCTGTAAGGTCATTTGAAAACCACCATCACCAATAATAGCTATGGTTGTACGTGACGGATCACCATAAGCTGCCCCAATTGCCGCCGGCAATGCATAACCCATCGTTCCCAATCCTCCGCTGGTAATATTGCTTTTGGGAAAATTCATTTTTGCATAACGACAAGCGACCATTTGATGCTGACCCACATCAGTAACAATGATTGCATTCCCATTGGTTAATTCATTCAATGCTTTAATTACTTCACCCATTGATAAAACCTCATCAGTTGGATTCATCTCCGGCTCAATACAAAGACGTTGTTCTTTTTCCATGTATTCATGAAACTTCTGCAACCAGTTGGGATACACTTTTGTTTCAATCAATGAAGTAAGCAGTGGCAATGTTTCCTTACAATCGCCCCAAACTCCTACGGTTGCTTTTACATTCTTATCAATTTCAGCAGGATCAATATCGAGGTGAATAATCTTCGCTTGTTTTGCATATTTATCTAAGCGTCCGGTAACACGGTCATCAAAACGCATACCCACAGCAATCAATACATCACATTCATTCGTTAATACATTCGGGCCATAATTGCCATGCATACCCAGCATACCAACACCCAAAGGATGGTCCGTTGGAATAGCGCTCATACCCATGATGGTCCATGCGGCAGGCAAACCACCTTTTTCAATAAATGCTTTGAATTCTTTTTCAGCTTTACCAAGAATTACACCTTGTCCAAAAATTACAAACGGTCTTTCTGCTTCATTAATCAACTTTGCGGCTTCTTCAATATATTGTTTGCGTATAATTGGCTTAGGACGATAACTTCTGATATGCTCACACTTCTTGTAACCTTCATAATCAAACTTTTGTAATTGTGCGTTTTTTGTAATGTCAATCAAAACAGGACCAGGTCTTCCACTTCCGGCGATGTAAAATGCTTTAGCCAATACACTTGGAATTTCTGTTGCATCAGTTACTTGATAATTCCATTTGGTTACCGGAGTTGTAATATTAATCACATCAGTTTCCTGAAATGCATCTGTTCCTAATAAATGTGCAAACACCTGACCGGTGATACATACAATAGGTGTTGAATCGATCATGGCATCAGCCAAACCCGTTACTAAATTCGTTGCACCGGGCCCGCTTGTTGCAAACACAACTCCTGTTTTACCACTTGCCCTTGCAAAACCCTGCGCTGCATGAATTGCTCCCTGCTCATGACGCACCAATATATGCTGTAGCTTTTCTTTGTAATCATACAATGCATCGTAGATAGGCATAATGGCACCGCCGGGATAACCGAAGATGGTGTATACACCTTCCTGAACACATGCATCGAGCACGGCTTCACTTCCAGAGAGAGAAACAGTTTGTTTAATTTCTACTTTTTCTTTTTGCAACTCAAGCGTTTCCATATAATTCGTTTTACCAATTAAATTAATGATGTTCAGGTAGCGCATCTGTTACACAACCTTCTGCTGCAGTTGTTGTACGCTGTGCAAACTTGAACAGCAATCCTTTCTTTGCATTCAATGCAGGTTTTGTCCAGGCTGCTCTGCGTTTTGCAATTTCTTCTTCACTTACTTTCAATGTCATTTTACGTTGTACTGCATCCAGTTCAATCACATCATCATCATGCACCAATGCAATCAATCCACCATCATACGCTTCGGGTGTAATATGACCTACTACAAACCCATGCGTTCCGCCACTGAATCTTCCATCTGTTATCAATGCAACTGATTTTCCTAAACCCGCACCAATAATAGCAGATGTTGGTTTCAACATTTCAGGCATGCCGGGGCCGCCACGTGGTCCCACATAACGAATCACCACTACATCACCTGCTTTTACTCTTCCGCTTTGAATACCTGCAATCAATTCATGCTCGCCATCAAACACACGTGCAGGCCCTTCAAACCGCTCACCTTCTTTACCACTTATTTTTGCAACACTTCCTTTTTCAGCAAGATTGCCATAAAGTATCTGTAAATGACCTGTAGCTTTAATAGGGTTACTTAATGGATAAATTACTTGCTGAGTGTCAAATTCCAAATCGGGAACATCAGCTAAATTTTCTGCAACTGTTTTACCTGTTACTGTTAAACAATCACCATGCAGCAATCCGTGCTTTAATAAATACTTCATCAACACAGGTACACCGCCCATCTTGTGTACATCTTCCATCAAATATTTTCCGCTTGGTTTTAAATCGGCAAGTACAGGTACTTTATCGCTGATGCGTTGTACATCATCCTGCGTCCATGTTACACCCACACTCCACCCCATCGCAATTAAATGCAATACAGCGTTGGTAGAACCACCGAGTGTCATGATTACCGTAACTGCATTTTCAAATGCTTCACGTGTCATGATATCTGATGGCTTAATATCTTTTTCCAGCAATAATTTGATGGCTTCACCTGCACGTGTACACTCTTCTTTCTTTTCATTGCTCAATGCAGGATTGGAAGAAGAGTAAGGCAAACTCATGCCTAATGCTTCAATAGCACTTGCCATTGTGTTAGCCGTGTACATACCACCGCATGCGCCGGGGCCCGGACAAGCATTCATGATGATGCCTTTAAAATCAGCCTCGTCTAACGTACCTGCAATTTTTTTACCCAATGCTTCGAATGCTGAAACAATATTGAGTTCTTCACCTTTGTAATGACCTGGTGCAATCGTACCACCATATACCATAATAGAAGGACGATTCAAACGCCCCATTGCAATCACAGAGCCGGGCATGTTTTTATCACAGCCGGGCACTGCAATAATGCCATCATAATAATGTGCACCGCAAACTGCTTCAATACTATCTGCAATCAAATCACGGCTGATGAGTGAGTAGCGCATACCATCAGTGCCGTTACTGATTCCATCGCTCACACCAATTGTATTAAATATCAATCCCACCATATCATTACTCCACACACTTTCTTTTACAATTTTTGCAAGGTCGTTCAGGTGCATGTTACACGTGTTGCCATCATAACCCATGCTCACAATACCCACTTGCGGTTTACGCATATCATTTTCTGTCAAACCAATTCCGTAGAGCATGGCTTGTGCTGCAGGTTGCGTTACATCCTGTGTAATTACTTTCGAATATTTATTTAATTCACTCATACTAATTCCAATTCTTGTTTGTATTCCTTTTCTATAACGATGCATTTGTAGGCATCCTGAATTCGTTTACTTACAGTTTCGTTCCATGGCTTTGGAAATTCATAATCATCCAGACTCTTCATACCAATCACTTCTGCAGCAGTACCGCAATAGAAAGCAGCATCAGCAGTTTTTAATTCATTCAGCGTAAAAAATTTCTCTTCTACCTGAATATTCATTTCTCTGCATAACTCTAAAACAGTTGCTCTTGTAATGCCCGGCAAAATATTTCCGAGTGCAGGAGTTATTAACTTTCCATCTTTCTCATAAAATAAATTGGCACCCGGTGCTTCTGCCGCATATCCGTTCATATCCAGCAACAAAGCCTCATCATAGCCTTTTGATTTTGCTTCCTGACTGGCAAGAATTGAGTTCACGTAATGACCGGCTGCTTTGGCATGAATATGAAATGCTTTTGGATTAGGACGTTGAAAAGATGAAGTCATGACACGCAGTAACTGATCACCAAGGAAAGGCTGCATGGCCCATGTTTCAATAACAATCAATGATTGATCATTTACATCAAACTTCATATTAGAAGGTGCATATACAACAGGACGGATATAAGCATCCTGGAGGTTATTACGTTTTAATGTTTCATAAGTAGCTGAAATCAATTCATCAACTGTCCAATGATACGGCATGTTCAATGCAGCAGCTGAATTTTTCAAACGTTCATAATGCTCCATTGCTTTGAAAATTTTTGTTTCACCGTTTACAGTTCTGTAAGAACGGATTCCTTCAAACACACTGTAGCCATAGTGCAAAGACTGACTATAGAAGTCCATCTTTGCATCTGCTGCTTTTACAAATTCTCCGTTGAGAAAAAGAATCGTTTCGTTGTTGTAATATGTTGCCATAAAAGAAAAAACCCGCTTCGTTGGAAGCGGGTTTGTATGTTTTGTTTAGAATTCGATTTAAATACAATTTCCACTTCCATTGAATGCAGGAATAATAATGACAACCACAATAATAATGACTGTGATAACACTACTAGTATATGACTTCCTGTTCAACATTGTGTACTGATGTTAAAACGAATATACCGCCTTTATTGAATTTATGCAAAGAACTTTCTGAATTTATTTGAATCCGCTAACAACCGTTGTTAAATAATGGTTGATTTGCGGAGTTCAATATTTTCCTTTTTCACACTACCCGGAATTTTTCCACTCACATAATCAGCAATCAAATCACCAATGGTGCTGGTGAAATAAAAATTCACAGGATCAATATCTTTTGTTACAAAATTGTTCTGCAATGTCCAGTCGGCAGCTTCACGAATTACCTGTGCTTCTTCAACTAAACCGAAATGATCCAGCATCATAGCAGCACTTAAAATAGAACCCAGGGGATTGGCAATATCCTTACCTGCTGCCTGCGGATAAGAACCATGTATAGGCTCAAACAAGGCTGTACCATTTCCAACAGATGCTGAAGGCAACATACCCAATGAACCAGCGAGCACACTTGCTTCATCGCTGATAATATCACCAAACATATTTTCAGTAAGAATGACATCAAATTGTTTGGGGTTAAGAATGAGCTGCATAGCTGCATTATCAACAAACATGTAATCAACCGTTACATCACTGTACTGAGGTGCTATAGCCTGTACCGTTTTACGCCATAAGCGGGATGTATCCAATACATTTGCTTTATCAACCAATGTTACTTTTTTCTTCCGCTTTTGTGCATATTGAAAAGCAAGGTGTGCAATACGTTCAATTTCTTCTTTGCTGTAACTGCATTCATCGCTTGCATAATTACCATCTTCACTCGTATGCTTTTTACCAAAATAAATACCACCTGTTAATTCACGGAAGATGACACAATCCACACCCTCCAGTTGTTTTGGTTTTAATGGTGACAAATGTTGTAAAGATGAATACGTTGTTATTGGGCGAATATTGGCGAACAACTGCAATTCTTTTCTTATGCCCAGTATTCCCTGCTCAGGACGAAGTTTTGCAGAAGGATCATTATCATACTTAGGATGACCAACTGCACCAAACAATACACCATCGCTGTCTAAGCAAATTTCAACTGTTTCGGCAGGCAATGCCGTTCCTGTTTTGTCAATGGCATCTGCACCAATCAATGCTTCAAGGAAAGTAAATTCATGATTATACTGTATAGCAATGGCTTTTAATACTTTTATGGATTGAGCAGTTACTTCAGGTCCGATACCGTCGCCGTTTAAAATAGCAATCTTCTTTTGCATAGGGATTAAGATTTTTGGGTTTCGTAATTCATAATATCCTCCTTAATGCTGAGTAAGTAATCAATATCATCATACCCATTCAGCATACATGTTTTTTTATACGCATTGATTTCAAAGCTTTCACTTTCTCCTGTTGCATAAATGGTAATGGTTTGTGCTTCTAAATTCACAGTAAGAGTTGCTTCATTACCAAGTGTAAATATCTTTTGCAGAAATACTTCACTTACAGTTACAGGAAGCAGTCCGTTGTTCAATGCATTGTTCTTGAAAATATCAGCAAAGAAGCTGCTCACAACAACACGAAAGCCATAATCAGCAATGGCCCATGCAGCATGCTCACGGGATGAACCGCAGCCGAAGTTTTTAGCAGCCACTAAAATTTCACCACTGAATTGTGATTGATTTAATACAAAATCAGCTTTGGGTTGCTGCTCATCATCATTAGTATAACGCCAGTCACGAAATAAATTCTTCCCAAACCCGTCTCTTGTTGTTGCTTTTAAGAAACGTGCAGGAATGATCTGATCCGTATCTACATTCTCAATATTAAGCGGAACAAATCTGGATTGTACTATGTTAAGCTTTGCAGCCATGTATGATCTTTTATTAATTCAGTAATTCTCTTACATCAGTTACCACACCTGTAACGGCAGCCGCAGCTGCTGTTAATGGACTTGCCAATAATGTTCTGGCACCGGCTCCCTGTCTTCCTTCAAAATTTCTGTTGGAAGTTGAAATGCAATACTTGCCTGCTGGAATTTTATCTTCATTCATTCCCAAACATGCACTGCAACCGGGTTGACGTAACATAAACCCTGCTTCTTCAAAAATTTTATCAATGCCTTCTTCTATTGCTTGTTTCTCTACTTGTTTACTACCGGGCACAATCCAAACTTCTATATCAGTTGCTTTTTGCTTGCCTTTTACAAAAGATGCAACCATTCGTAAATCTTCAATTCGTGAATTAGTGCAACTCCCAATAAATACATAATCTACTTTTTGCCCTTTAATTGGTGCTCCTTGCTGTAATCCCATATATGCGAGTGATTTATTTAAACCACTCTTATCATTTTCATTAATCGTTTCAACAGTTGGTATTGTTCCCGTAACAGGAATACCCATACCAGGATTGGTACCATATGTAATCATTGGTTGAATATCTGCCGCATCAATAAAAATTTCTTTATCAAACACTGCATCGCTATCACTGTGCAGTGTCTTCCATTCACTCAACTTTTGTTCCCATGCAGCATCTTGCGGAGCAAATTTTCTTCCTTTGATATAACTGAATGTAGTTTCATCTGGAGCAATCAATCCGCAACGACCACCCATTTCAATACTCATGTTGCAAATGGTCATTCGTGCTTCCATACTTAAGGAACGTATGGCACTTCCTGCAAACTCTACAGCATAACCCGTGGCACCACTTGCAGAAATCTTTGAAAGAATATACAGCACAATATCTTTAGAAACAACTCCTTTATTTAATACACCTTCTACATTAATGCGCATCAGCTTCGGTTTGGTTTGAAGTAAACATTGCGTTGCCAATACCATTTCCACTTCACTTGTACCAATACCAAATGCAATTGCGCCGAATGCACCATGTGTTGATGTATGACTATCACCGCAAACAATCGTCATGCCCGGTTGCGTAATGCCTAACTCAGGGCCAATCACATGCACAATACCCTGGAATGGATGCCCCAATCCATACAACTCCACCCCATGCTCCGAACAATTTTTGATTAATGCTTCAACCTGTTTTCTACTGAGTTCTTCTTTGATTGGTAAATGCTGATTCAGTGTAGGCACATTATGGTCAGCAGTTGCAACTGTTTGTTGCGGTCGAAAAACTTTTATTCCTCTTTTATTCAAACCATTAAATGCCTGCGGGCTTGTTACTTCATGTATAAAATGTGTATCAATGTACATTACAGCAGGCCCGCCGTCAATGGTTTTGACGATGTGCTTATCCCAGATTTTTTCAAATAAAGTCTTTCCCATTTTCATTTACGCTGTTGCTGTTATTGATTGATACACTTTTGCCATCAGATCCAAATCCTCATTCCCCACTTCCTTCTTACTATCTGCCACTTTTAAAAATTGCTGATATAATGCATCCACATCATCTCTGTTAAATTCATAACCTAACTTTTGAAATCGGTAAGCCAGTGCACTTCGCCCACTGCGTGCCGTGAGTACAATCTTGCTTCCTTCCGCTCCTACTTCTTCAGGTGTTATTATTTCATAGTTCTGTGCATTCTTTAAAAATCCATCCTGATGAATACCACTGCTGTGTGCAAAAGCGTTGCTTCCTACAATCGCTTTGTTCGGCTGCACTGGCATGCGCATAGTATCACTTACCAAACGGCTTAATGGATTTAATAATTCTGTTTTGATATTGGTTTGAAATTCTAAGTAAGCATGTTGTTTTAAAATCATCACTACTTCTTCTAATGATGTATTACCTGCACGCTCACCTAAACCATTGATGGTGCATTCAACTTGTCTTGCACCTGCAATTACACCTGCTACAGAATTAGCTGTGGCCAATCCCAAATCATTATGACAATGACAACTTAAAATTGCTTTATCAACATTGGGCACATTATTAACAAGGTATTCAATCTTAGCTCCATACTGATGCGGTAAACAATAACCGGTTGTATCCGGAATATTTACCACTGTGGCGCCAGCTGCAATAACTGCTTCAACCACTCTTGCTAAATATTCATTATCAGTACGGCCCGCATCTTCGGCAAAAAATTCCACATCATCTACAAATCTTCTTGCAAACTTTACGGCCTTTACCGCACGTTCAATTATCTCTTCTCTTGTAGAATTGAATTTTGTTTTGATGTGCAGGTCACTTGTGCCAATGCCTGTGTGGATGCGTGGGCGCTTTGCATATTTTAATGCATCAGCGGCCACTTCAATATCTTTTTCTACTGCACGTGTTAAACCACAAACCGTGGCTGTTGTAATTACTTTTGAAATTTGTGATACACTTTCAAAATCCCCAGGACTTGAAATAGGAAAACCTGCTTCAATAATATCAACACCCAGCTCTTCCAGTTTAAGAGCGAGTTCAATTTTTTCTTTAGTGTTGAGTTTACAACCCGGCACTTGTTCTCCATCCCGAAGCGTAGTGTCAAAAATGTGTACACGTTTACCAGACATAACAATCATTAAAAGATGAACAATACAGTTTAATAAAACGTACGAATGTTTGCTAAGAACAATGCTTTTACTGCATCTTTCGAAATTAATTGTATACTATACCGTTATCAAACCATAATTGTGTGTATTTTACGCCTGATAACACAGCTTGTATTTACTGAAACCCTTGCCTGTAAAGGATTTGCTCATTTTTGAATTACGATGCCCAACAGAAGTACAGATACCACCTTTCAACTCGTTAAATCGCTGGAAAAGAGTGAGAAACGCAATTTCAAGCTCTATATGAAACGAAACTCTGCTTCGGCTGATTTAAAAGTGATTCAGTTATTTGACGCAATGGACCGCATGAATGAGTATGATGAAACCGCTTTGCTCAGCAAAAACAGAAGCATTAAAAAACAACAGCTCTCCAATTTAAAAGCGCATTTATACAAGCTGATTCTTTCAAGTTTGCGGTTGATTAAGCAGGAAGATAATATTACCATTCAAATGCATGAGCAGATGGATTTTGCACGTATACTTTATAACAAAGGATTGTATTTGCAAAGTTTAAAAGTGCTGGATAAGATGAAGGAGCAGGCAAAAGCTTTTCAGCAATTAACTTACCTGCAACAGATTTTATTTTTTGAAAAAAAGATTGAAGCCTTGTACATTACCCGAAGTATGCAAAACAGGGCGGATGAATTAACAACTGAATCTATACATACGGATGAACGCATCACCATCATCAATCAACTTTCTGATTTATCGCTACAGCTTTACAGTTGGTATATAAAAAATGGTGTGGCAAGAAATGAAAAAGAAGCAACTGAAGTAAAAAAGTATTTTGCTACACATGTTCCTGCCAATGCCGACCATTTGATTGGTTTTTATGAAAAATTGTATCTCTATCAAT
>JBKCJY010000336.1:0-10976 GCA_046301455.1 Chitinophagaceae bacterium
ATTCCGCATCAGCCATGCAAATAAAAACCAGCGTTTGGTTATGTATGCTTTACGTTTCCGTTTTTCAATAGCAGCAAACATTTGATTTGCTGCTTTCTCAACAGGCGCTACCCAAAACAAACCATCACCTTTCGCCATCACGGTATCTACAAACCCGGGCTGAATATCTATAACTGAAATATTTTTCTTCATTCGTTGTGCTTTAATAAGTAATGCTTCCATGTAATTACTCATATAAGCTTTGCTGGCGCTGTAAGATGGAACCCATCCATTGCCTCTGTTGCCTGCTACTGATGAAGTGGCTGCTATTTGTCCGTAGCCCTGCTTTACAAAATAATTAAAGGCATGTGCAGTTAACTCCACAAAGCCCAGCACATTGGTTTTGGTGGTGTTCATCTCATTTTGTTCATTCAGTTGTTTGTGAACATCTGCAGTGCCGCTATTATATACAAACACATCCATGCCATCCAGCTTCTCAATTAAAATGTGCAGGTGCTTGATGTTTTCATTACCCGTAACATCAAAACATTCAATTTCAATTTGAGATGGGTATTGTTGTTGCAGTT
This sequence comes from Chitinophagaceae bacterium, assembly GCA_046301455.1. GTDB lineage: Bacteria > Bacteroidota > Bacteroidia > Chitinophagales > Chitinophagaceae > Lacibacter. The sequence goes on from JBKCJY010000336.1 coordinate 567, forward strand.
GTTGCAGTAATTCATTTCTTCTTCCGGTAATACCCACTTTATGTCCCGCTCTCAAATAGCAAATCGCCAGTTCTTTTCCAATGCCGGATGTAGCTCCGATGATGATTACTTTCTTCATCTCAATTTTTATTTAATGAGTTGTATTTTCAAGTTAAAAGTTACACACTGGTTGCAACAGGTTTTTTGAAGAGCAGTTGTAAATTATCTACCGCCAATCCTGCCACAATTAAAACAAAACTGATTAAGTGAATTGCTGTAATTTTTTCACCTAGAAGAATTACCGCTTCCACACTGCTGAATATCGGAATGAGGTTGCCAAACAGAGCTGTTCTTCCTGCACCCAACTCTTTAATACTTCTGTTCCAGAATAAAAAAGCAAGTACAGATGTGCCCAAACCAAGATATAGAACTGAACCTGCAATTTTGAAATTCCATTGAATGGGTTGCACAAAAAAGGATTCAACTACATAAGCTGGCAGCAGCAATGCCGTACCAATCACAAATACAAAAAATAAAAATCCTGTTGCTGAAATCTGCTGCGGGCGTTTACGTGCAAAAATATTATAACAGGCAAAGCTGAACGCTGCCATCAAAATCCATACATCACCTTTGGTAAACTGTAAATGCAACAGGTTTTGAAAACTTCCTTTACTCAGTAAAAACAAAATGCCGCAAATACACAGCAACATTCCTGTAATTCTTCTCAGTCCAATATGCTCTTTTAAAAAATAATGCGCCAGCACAACAGACATAATAGGAGAGGAGGTGGTGCCAATCAATGCCATGTTAATAGCTGTGGATGTTTGCCCTGCCACATACACAAACGTATTAAATAGGCTTATGCCCATGAGCGATGTCCAGAAAAAATAAACCTTATGCTCTTTTACAATTTGCCATGCAGACTGAATGTGTTTCCATGCAAAGGGAAGAAGTAATACAACTGCAGTAGCCCATCGATAAAACGAAAGTGTCACGGGTGCAACTTCTGTACTTATAGCTCTTGAAATAATGAAATTACCACTCCAGATGATGGTGGCTGCCACTGCCAGTAAAATACCGAGAGTAACATTGGAAGGAGTTGATGATTTCATTTTTCAAATATTATCATTAATGATAAAGCAAATCTTAGTGTATTTATGCAAATGCTTTTTCAGTAAGCAATGCTTTCAATTTCCATAATCCTATGAGCGGCCCGGGTGCCAATAATAAAAACACCCATTGTGCATGATGCGTTTGTTCATAAATAAATGTAATTGTGTAAATGGCGGTTACAGTTATGAAAAATCCAATACAGTTGACAATGGTGAGTGCTGAGCCTTTATTTTCAGCTATTGCAGTTTGCGCAACAATTGATGAAAATTGCGGAGAATCTGCAATCACTGTCAATCCCCAAACAATCAAAAAAATTAAAAATAGTGACAGTGACCATTCAAAGCTAAAATAAGAGAGTAAACAACAGCTCATGGAACAAGCCATAGCTGCAAAGGCAACCTTAGCACTGCCAACTTTTTTACTAATATATCCCCCGGCTATACAACCAATCAAACCTGTTGCAATGATGATAAATGACCACAATGAAATGTTCAGATTCAACGAATGCTTTTCTGCGTAGTAATTGAGTATAACAGGAACAAAAGCCCAGAAAGTATATAGCTCCCACATATGCCCAAAGTATCCAAAAGATGCAGCACGAAAAGGTTTTGAATGAAAGCTTTGTTGAAAGGCTTTAAATGAATAATGCATGCTTGCTTTTGAAAAAGGCCCCCGGGGTACAAGCAGGAACATGACTATGCCGCCAGAAACTGCAAAACAGGAAGTAAATACGAGGACTGCTTTCCAGTTGTATTCCCAGTTTGATTGTTTTAGTAAATGTGGGAATGCTGTTCCTAATACCAGTGCTCCTAGCAAATAACCCAATGCTTTACCTAAACCTTTTTCATACCACTCTGCGGCTATCTTCATACCAACCGGGTAAATACCTGCAAGAAAAAAACCCACTAAAAACCTTGAAATTATCAGTATCAATAAATGATGTTGTGGAAGCAAGATGATGAGGTTGGCTATTGCTGCAAGCAATGACGATAGAAAATAAACAGATGATGGTTTGTGCTTGTCTGCAATAGAAAACAATGCAAATACAAATGTGCCTGTTATAAAACCAATTAACACTGATGAAGTAACAACAGCAAGCGCCGATTTATCTAACTGAGAGGATTTATTGATTTCAAAAAGGATGGCATTGCCGCTAAACCATAGTGAAGTGCCTGCAAACTGTGACAGTACAATGAGCGGAAGTATATAAGCTGGTCTTTGCATAAAAGATCAAGCAACTTACAAATTGCAGGTTGCTTTCTATACAATTATTTATCAGGATTTTTAATACTACAATTAATTTTGGATTCAGTGTGCAAAATCCACTTCATAATTTCCTTTTATCCGTTCTATTGGCGGATTAAAATAGCCAAACTTCAAATCAGGAAACTCTTCCCGTATTAAATCCATCACCTGCTTAATGCCCAGCAATTCTCCTGTTTCTGTTATACCCAGCTTGCCCAGGTACCAATCAGGATCAATATTAAAATTGCGCCACTGAATCATTTTTAAACCAGTGTCTTTTATTATTTGACGAAGTGCTTCATATTCTTCTACCGTATCCGTTACACCCGGGAAGACAAAGTAGTTGATGCTTGTCCATCCGCCAAAACTGTTTACTACTTTGAGACTTTCAATGATATCTTCAAACTGATAATTATTGGGACGATAATAAGGTTCATAAATATTCTTCCGCACACTGTTGGTACTTACACGAATAGAATTCAAACCTACTTCACACAACGCCTTAACAGCTTTTGGCATAGAACCATTGGTATTGATATTAATGCTTCCCTTGCTTGTGTGTTTGCGAATTTCAATAATGGCTTCACGAATGGTTTCCCACATCAACAACGGTTCACCTTCACATCCCTGACCAAATGAAATGATGGGGAAAGGTGCAGTTTCCAAATGCGGAACTGTGAATTCTACAATTTCTTCTGCTGTAGGTTTAAAGGTTAACCTATCCTGCGGACTTACTATACTTTCTTCCGGTGGTTGAAATGAAATGCAACCCAAACAATTGGCATTGCATGCTGGTGAAACAGGAACAGGGCATTCCCATCTGCTCATTGAAAAATTTCTTGCAGCCGGACAGTTATACGTTTGACAGCAATTTTCCATTAAGTGCTTTACCAATCGATTTTCTGGATAAGCTTTTAATAAACGTTGTGTGCCGCTTTCAATCGCCTCTTCATCATAACCTGCACATTCCTGACGGATATCGGCTTCCACTCTCACAGCGGTGACATAAAATTTATCATTGTACCAACCCGCTGCAGTGTAGCAAAACAAAGGCAATGTTTCTGCATCCGGTTCACTTTCAAATGCAGCTACGTACAAACAGGTATGTGCTGGCGGTACAAATGCAGCAACGGCCCATCCTTTTTCACATAAACGCATTTCGCCTGTTTTTACATCAATGCCAATTGCTTTGCGTTGAGGCAGTTCATACAGGTTTCCACCATCAGGTAATTCAATCCAGTCATTCAAATCCACAGGTATTGCATCCCATCCGGCCCGGCCGATTGCATATAAAGATGTGTCTTCAAATATATTTCCGTTTCCGTCGGAATAGAGTAAATAAGGAGGAGAAGTAAAATCCATTGTTACAAGTTACGTGTTGCTGGTTACAAGTTAGGCTTACCAGTAACCGGAAACCTGAAACCTGCAACTATTTTAAATAATTGGTGCAAAATTCGTGAATTTGTTCCAGTTCACTCAAAGCAATTCCTTTTTCAAACTCAAAATAGTAAGTTTTATTTTTTTGGGTAATGATGGTGATAGAGTGGGGAAGAGCTTTTATGGTTTTTAAATCTTCCCAATCAATGTATTTGTCACTGGGAAAAGCTGAGATGGTAACACCAAGATGATGCACCTCAACACGCTCCTGACTGATGAGTTTGTGTTCACAGTAAAATACATATGCATAAATACCAGCAGCCGTTAATGAAAGCGAACTGATGAGATAATCTTTGTTGAGCAGAGTTAAAATGGCAATGCCTGAAAAAACAACCACTTCAATCAACCGGAACCATGCATTGAGTCTTGTACTTTCCTCAGCAAACCGTTTCATAAAAGCAATGGCCAGCACATCGGCCGCAATAACGGCTTCACAAAAGGAAGTAATACGGTTATCAGCTACAAATTCGTAATAGGCAGCAGTTAAAAAGAAAAGCCCGGCAATAAAATGCAGTAGCGGACTTATTTTCTTGAGGTTAACGGCCTGCGGGTGAACGATGGAAACTGAAAGAGGAGCAGCCATAGCAGTTGATTTGCTATTGTGATGCTGCTTCTCAAAAACTCCATACAAAATGTAAAAAATATACTTTGAATCTGTTTTTGGAGATCAGAAGACAACTGAGCTCAAATAGTTTGTTTTAAGCTTTTGTAAACTGCTCCCGGCAAAAAGCATTCATCTCATCCATTTCCAGTTCACTGAGAATAATATTTGTTTCGTATTGGATGAATTGGTTTTTGATGGTATTGATAGAAATAAAATCGTTTTTGATGAGCATATTTTCAATTTCATTCCATGCAATAAAACGGTCAGCCAGGTTGTTAGGGGTGTGTATACCTTTATCATCAATCCGAATATTTGTAGCCGAAAAGATTTTTCGCTCTGTAATAAATAACATCAATAAACCAATGGCCGCCAGCACCTGTAAAAACCCCATTAACGTTAAATTCATTTTAGTGAAAAAATACCAGGCGGCATAAGCAAAGAGCAAGGTTTCAATAAGCCGGAATACCTGGTTGGTGTTTTTGCTTTGAGGGAAAACTTTTTTGCCAGCAAATGCAAACAAAATGCAAAGCAAGGCTCCTGCAACCTGCACTACTACAAAAATAAGATCGGGAGTGGGTTGGTTGAAATCGCCCCATGCATTGGCAATCATTAAAAAACCGGCAAGAAAGTGAATAAGTCGGGCAGCTTTTTTTTGCCGCTCAAAATGTTCAAAATATACAGGTATAGAGTAAGAAGCCATAGATAGTATAAAGATACAAATTGAACGGAGTTGACAATAAAAGAAACTTTATTGAAAATGTAATAATAGTAATCAAAGGAGACTATTTGGATTTATAAAAATTATTACTACTTTGTAAGTTCCTACTAAAGCACTGATGACTCCCAAAAAATGCCTGCTATTATTCACAATCGTTTAAAAAATTAATCACATGCCCAAGTATGTAATTGAAAGAGAAATTCCCGGGGCAGGCAATTTAACGCCAGAGCAATTAAAAGGTATTTCGCAAGTTTCTTGTGGAGTTTTAAGCAAGTTGGGTTCTCAAATTCAATGGGTACACAGTTATGTAACCGATAATATGATTTATTGTGTGTATGTAGCTCCGAATGAAGAAATGGTTAGGGGGCATGCAGCACAGGGAGGATTCCCGGCAAATAAAATAAGCCGGGTTGCTACAATTATTGATCCCACAACAGCAGAGTAAACAACTTTTTAAAGTGCATCAATAAACAGAAAATTCTTTCTGAGATGGAAAGCTATGTTATGCAGGATTGGCTGCCAGCAACAAATTACTGAGTTTATAGAGCACTCTTGCGCCAACATTTTCATCCCATTCATTACCACTTACACCCACTTCATTTAGATCAAATCCAATAAATTTTCTTCCGCTTTTAATGATGCTGCGGAATAGGTAAAAGGCTTGCTCACTTTCAAGTCCGCCCATAACGGGTGTACCTGTGTTGGGACACAACTTGGGATCTAGTCCATCAATATCAAAACTGATATATACATGTTGAGGAAGATGCGCTACAATCTCATCAGCTATTTGCTTCCAAGTCTGGCCTTCGTACATACGGTCTTTTAAATCACGGTCAAAGTAAGAAACTATACGGCCATTACTGTTGCACATATAATCAAATTCATTCTCACCATAATCACGAATACCCACCTGTACCAGCTTGCTCAATTGCGGAACTTCATTAAGCGTATTGTACATAATGGAAGCATGTGAATATTTAAAACCTTCATAAGACTGGCGCAAATCAAAGTGTGCGTCAATTTGAAGGATTCCAAAATTGCTGAATTTTTCGCCAATTGCTTTGTAATAACCCAGCGGTGTACTGTGGTCTCCGCCAACTAAACCCACAAGTTTGTTTTGACTGAGCAATTCTTTTGTTTGCTCAAATACCCAGTTGTTTAAAAACTCACTGCCCTGGTTAACTTCTCTCAGTGCTTTGCACATGAATTTATTGTCGTCCACATTTTCGCCCTGTGCAATGTAATTGATGTAGAGTTCGGCTTCTTTGCGCAGGTAATCACTTTTGAGCAGAATTTTCTTATCAACTTCACGCATGTATATACCCTGCTTCCACATATGGTCAGTATCATTGTCAAATAACTCCACTTGTAAACTTGCTTTCATCATGTGCTCGGGAGCACGTGCAGTACCTGCTTTATAACTTACGGTAACTTCCCATGGAACGGGAAGTAATACAAGGCGGGCATCTTCTTCTTCAAAGGGTAAACCAAAGATGTTTAAGTTAGGATTGCCTGCACCATCCTGGTCAAACTTAGATAAATCTGTCATACATGTGCTTCTTAAAAAAGCGGTGCAAAGTTAGGGTGGAATAGGAGACATAAACAAAAACAGTTGGGAAGTTTTGCACAACTGAATTCAACCGAATAAGAGTGCGACGCCACCGCTGCCCAATAAAGCGTTAAAAGCTGATTGCCAAACACACATTTCTTCCTTCACAAAACGTTCTGCGGTTTGTTTTTCAACTACCTTTGCGGCCTGAAACATTCCTTTAAATGAAGATTACACATATTATTCTTTTGATTGTGATTGCGGCTGGTATTGCCATACTTGCTACATCTATCTCCGACGCTTCTACTTACGATTCGATTGCATCAGCTAAAGCAAAGCCCGGCAAATATGTTCACCTCATTGGTAAACTGGATACAGCCAACGGAAAGCACATAGAATACGATGCGCTTAAAAACCCTAACTATCTTGGTTTTCATATTGTAGATTCACTGGGCGGCAGCACCAAAGTGGTGTATATGAAAGGCAAACCGCCAACTGATATGGAACGCAGCGAACGAATGGTGCTGAAAGGAAAAATGACTGACAGTGCTTTTGTTTGCGATGATATTTTAATTAAATGTCCCAGCAAATACACTGAGGAGAAAGCCAATATAAGCAGTAAATAAATTTTAAGTACACATGCCGAGTTATACAGGTGAGCAGTTGTTGCCCGGGCAGGCGGGCCATTTTTTAGCCATTGTTTCTTTAATTGCTTCTTTACTTGCCACCATTTCATTTTACAAATCCACTATTTCAAAAGATTTAGCACAACAGCAAAGCTGGAAACGAATTGCACGCATCAGCTTTTTTGCTGAAGTGTTTGCAGTGATTGGCATATTTGTTTGTTTGTATTACATTATTTCCAATCATCGGTTTGAATATGCCTATAGCTGGAAACACAGCAACCTTGCTTTGCCCATGCAATATATTTTCAGTTGTTTTTGGGAAGGACAGGAAGGAAGTTTTTTATTATGGAGTTTCTGGCATTGTGTTTTGGGTAGTGTTATTATCTGGCGTGAAAAAGAATGGGAAGCCCCGGTAATGACCACCATCAGCTTTATGCAGCTTGCATTGGCAACAATGGTAATCGGCATTTACTTCTTTGATTTTAAAGTAGGCAGCAGTCCTTTTGTGTTGATGAGGAATGAAGACATGCTGAGTGCTGCACAGTTCCCAATTGGTTTTAATGCAGATGGAACTTTGAAACAAGATTATTTAAGTTTTATACGTGATGGTAAAGGTTTGAATCCTTTGTTGCAGAATTACTGGATGACGATTCACCCGCCAGTATTATTTCTTGGTTTTGCCAGCACACTTGTTCCTTTTGCTTTTGTAATTGCAGCATTATGGAAAAAGGAATATAAAACATGGCTGGCGCCTGCAAGGCCTTATGCATTGTTTAGTGCAGGTATTTTAGGATTGGGTATTATGATGGGCGCTGCATGGGCATATGAAAGTTTAACCTTTGGTGGCTATTGGGCATGGGATCCAGTTGAAAATGCATCACTCGTTCCTTGGTTGGTATTAATTTGTGCAATTCATACCATGATTGCGTATAAACACACAGGGCATTCACTAAGAGCTACGTTCTTTTTTTATATACTTCAATTCATACTTATCATTTATTCTACATTTTTAACCCGTAGTGGAATTTTGGGTGATACCAGCGTACATGCGTTTACTGATTTGGGAATGAATGTGCAGTTATTTGCATTCCTTTCTTTGTTTTGCTGGCTTCCAGTTATTGCTATTGGCAATAAAAAAGATATTCTCCTTGGTTCTGTCATTTTTATCCTTACCTGTGTGCTTGCACTTACCTGGGAAAAATGGGGAGTTTTGTTTGGTGTTTTGAATATACTCGGCGGTATCGGTTATTTAATTTTTAAGCTCAATACAGAAGTGCCTACAATCAAAAAAGAAGAGCACATTAGCTCCAGGGAGTTTTGGTTGTTTGTAGGTTCACTTTTGTTTTTTATTTCTGCCTTATACATTATAGCAAAAACATCTTTACCCGTTGTAAATGCTGCTCTTCATAAAACATTTGCGCCTGCGGCTGATATTGAATATTCATACAACAAAGTATTATTGCTGTTTACATTTGTAATTGCTGTACTAACTGCCATCGGCCAGTACTTAAAATACAAACAAACGCCAGGCAGACAGCTATTCAAAAGTGTTTTGTGGGCTACAGTAATTGCATTGATTCTTTCAGTTAGTATTAGTGTTTGGGGTAATATTAATTATAACAAATACGGTCTTGGTTTTCTCGGTGCAATACATGCAGCCATTTTTGCATCAGTATATGCAGCTGTAGCCAATTTCATGTACATCTTCACAGGTATTAAAGGCAAGTTTATTAAAGCAGGAGCTTCTATCTCGCACTTTGGTTTTGGATTGGTATTGCTGGGTGTTTTAATTTCTTCATCCAAAAAAGAAATCATCAGTTGGAATCGAAGTGGTATTATGGTAAACTTTGGTGAAGAGAGCAAAGAAAAGCCAGCTGAAAATCTTACTTTGGTGAAAGGCGTTGCCACTGATATGGGAACTTACATGGTAACATACTTAGGCGACAGTACTGCACCCCTTGATCCCAAACAATATTTTAAAATTCGATTTGATTATAAGGATAAGAAAGATGGATTCACCTTATACCCGGATGCATTTGTAAACTTTCAGGGTAATGGACAATTGATGGCCAACCCCGATAGTAAACATTACCTGCACAAAGATGTGTTTACGTACATTACTTCCATGCCCGATCCGGAGAAGAACAAAGACACTGCACAGTTTAATGAAAAGAAAGTAAAGCCCGGTGATACCATTTGGTACAGCAAAGGCTTTATGATATTGGATGGTGTAAACCGTGAACGCACACGAACCAACATTGCAACAGAAGCAGGTGATTCTGTTTTCACTGCAAACATAAGTGTATACGCACAGGACAGCAGCAAGTACAGGGCTGAGCCACTGCTCATCATTCGCAATAACAATTTAATTCCGGTAACTGATACCGTACGTGCACAAAACCTGGAGCTTGGTTTTGTTGGTGCCGAAGCAGATGGTATTAAACTGGCAGTAAAAGAAAGTACGGCTATAATGCAGTATGTTACATTAAAAGCATACCAGTTTCCCATGATTAATGTGTTGTGGCTAGGAATTATAATAACCGTGTTTGGTTTTATGCTGGCCATGGTGAATCATATTCAAAAGAATAGAAAAGCAGACCTAAGAGGTTAAGTAGGGAAGCAGGGAAAGAGGAAATATATTTTTAGTGGGCAGGCTCATGATTTTCATGGTGACGGATTTGCGTCACACACTTGTACTATTGATTTTTCATGGCTGCTTTTTTCAACTACACTTTTTTAACTTTTTGCTTTTTTTACATTTCCTTCACACGCAGCCTCGGTTACATCCTGCCTGTCTATTGTATCAATGAGTAAATTGAACTATTTTTAAAGCCGGATGCTTACCAAATTTCGCATATATCATTTATTCACTCTTGTAGCACTCTTGTTCAGTTTTTCCGTTTCAGCACAAGAATCAAACCTGCCTGATAAGGAGAAACAAAAAATCATCTTGCCGGAGTATGGTAAGAATGATACCATTTTTGTTAAGGCTATGGTGATTGATGGTGAATTGGTGGGCGGTAAAGATTTACAGGAAATATTTATCTGGGGTGGTAATCCCAAAGATGCAGCCAAATATTGGGCTGAATGGACAAGGCTCCGCAATGCTGTTTATGTTACCTATCCTTATGCAAGGCAG
>JBKCJY010000337.1:0-4477 GCA_046301455.1 Chitinophagaceae bacterium
AAAATCGTCCGCCACAACAACCGGGCGAACGTAAAAAAATTGAACCGCCTAAAAAAGATAATTGATAAAGAAACCCCAATGATGAGTTGGGGTTTTGTTTTGTTGGTAACTTACAATATCATGCGCCGTTTTATGAAAATAACATTTATGATTTTATCTATCTTTTTACTGCTGTGGCTCATACTGGCGCAAAGCTGTATGAAATTCCGCATGAGTGATAAAGAAGCAAAAAAGAAATTTGATGCTGCAGGTGTGACACTTCAAACACCTGTAAAAAAAATTGATGGCACTAATTTGCACTATGCACAAACGGGTTATGATACGTTTCCTTCTTTATTATTTGTACATGGTACGCCCGGCAGTTGGGATGCGTTCCAGGCTTATTTGATGAACAAAGAATTGCTGCGGCACTACCGCATCATTTCTATTGACCGCCCGGGTTTTGGTTACAGTGATTTTGGTAATGCTATGAATTTGTCACAACAAACTGAAATCATAAGTAAATGGATGGATGAAATCAACAACGGAAAACCACTGATTCTTATTGGTCATAGTTTGGGCGGGCCATTAGTATTGAAATTAGCTGCTGCAAGACCGCAATACGTAAAAACAGTTGTTCTGTTGGCGGGTTCCCAAGACCCTGCTGCAGAGAAACCTGAAAAGTGGCGGCCTGTTTTATTTAAAACACCTTTGAATTATTTAATACCCGGCGCACTCCGCCCCAGTAATGAAGAGTTGTGGTACTTAAAAAATGATTTAAAAGAGATGGCAGTTGATTATGAAAAAATCACCTGTCCTGTTTATATCCTTCATGGCACAAAAGATATGCTGGTACCCTACAGCAATGTAGCCTACACGCAAAAGATGCTTACTAAAACAGATTCTGTTTTTGTAACAACCTTTGAAAAAGAAAATCATTTTATTGTGTGGACTAGAGAAAAGGAGATTGTGGAGTTGCTGTTGAAGTTGAAATAATAAAAACTAAAATTCCCGATCAATCGGGATTTTTAGTTTTTATTTACTCAGGTACATACTCCTGTCCTTATACAATTGTCTGAAGTATGGATCTCTCAGATTTTTAATAAAACGAATCGCTTCACCTGTGCTCTTCATTTCAGGGCCCAGCTCTTTATTTACATTGGGGAATTTGTTGAAGCTGAATACAGGTTCTTTGATAGCATAACCTTCCAGCTTTTTCTCAAATGTAAAATCAGTGAGTTTGTTTACACCCATCATAATTTTAGTAGCGATGTTGAGATACGGTATTTGATAGGCTTTGGCAATAAACGGAGTTGTTCTTGATGCACGTGGGTTGGCTTCAATTACATATACTTTACCATCTTTAATAGCAAACTGAATGTTGATGAGGCCTTTTATATTCAATGCTTTTGCAATCTTCTTGGCATATTCTTCCATGGTTGTTACAACCAAAGGAGTTAAGTTAAATTCAGGTAATACGGCATGGCTATCACCGCTGTGAATACCTGCGGGCTCAATATGCTCCATTACACCCATGATGTGAAAATTTTCACCATCATAGATGGCATCAATTTCAGCTTCCTGGCAACGATCAAGGAAATGATCAATCAAAATTTTATTGCCGGGCAAGTGCTTAAGCAGGCTCAAAACCGCTTTTTCCAGCTCTTCATCATTAATCACAATACGCATACGCTGGCCACCGAGTACATAGCTTGGGCGCACCAAAACAGGGAAGCCCACTTCTTTAGCTACTTCCATGGCATCATCTGTAGTATATGCAGTGCCGTATTTGGGATAAGGAATATCCAGCTCTTTCAACAGATCACTAAAACGGCCACGGTCTTCTGCAATGTCCATACTGTCAAACGAAGAACCAATGATGCGGATGCCTTTTTCGTGCAAACGTTTCGCCAGTTTAAGAGCCGTTTGGCCACCTAACTGAACGATCACACCATAAGGTTGTTCCAGTTCAATAATTTCCCATAGATGCTCCCAATTTACGGGCTCGAAGTAGAGTTTATCAGCCATATCAAAATCAGTACTCACTGTTTCGGGGTTACAGTTTACCATGATGGCTTCGTAACCACACTCTTTGATGGCTAATAAACCGTGTACGCAGCAATAATCAAACTCAATACCCTGACCAATTCGGTTGGGGCCGCTGCCGAGAACAATGATTTTTTTACGGGCTGAAGGTATAGATTCGTTGTGAAGTACTGTATTTGCCATGGCGGTGCAAAGGTAGGGGTGCAGTAGAATTTCTGAAAAGGATTTTTCAACAGAAATTGTCAATGAAAAGATGCTTAATGTGAACAGTTATTAGCTGACGCCTTGCAGGAACTGCTCATACATTTCCCGCCAGCCTGCATACAGCGCATCAGTTCCAAAGAAGTGATTGTGAAAAACTGTGACGAGTGTTCCTTTTACTTTTTGTACTTCGTCTTTTAGCTGTATTAATTCATTCAGCGCTTCTTCAGGACTTTGTTCCAACTCATAAAAACTATTCGCTTCCATAAAACCAAAAGGATGAATGCGGAGCTGGGTGTCTGTTTCATTTTCTAAATCATACCACAAAAATGAATTGGAGGTAGAGGCACGGAAACCATTCACAGTTCCGTAGCCCATCGTATAATCGTCAGTAATACCTGCTGCTGTTAATTCACGGTAACTGTGTGGTATATGTTGAAGCAAATAATGATGTCGGCTTTTTGTAATGGGTTGATGAATGATTTGCTGCAATGTGTTTTTCTCCCTCAACAGATATTCTTTGGCAGTATTGCTGTAAACAGATGGATGCACACCAACTTCATAGCTTTGTTTTGTTTGATTGATGAGTTGCTGCAATGCTTTCTTTTTGGGCGAAATATTTTTATCCAGGTCACTATGTTCCTCTGCCACTAGGAAAAAGTAAACAGGTGCAAATTGATATCGTTGATGTAATTTATTTAGCCAATCATAACTGTCATAAGGATCTTGCTGCTTACCACGAATCACTCTTAATCTTTCTGGAATTGTTGATGGGGTTTTAATAGATGATGCAATACTTTTCCAAAAATTTTTGTGTTTGTAACTCCAGGCAATGTCAATATCATAAGTAGGAATGAAGGTGAATGGTGAAAAGTGAATGGTGAATGAAGTGAACTTAGCTTGTAGGATCAAAGCAAATTCTTTCAGCCAAATATCAACGACGGGCTTGTTTAAAAATCCATTCTTCCATGCAATCGAATTCCAATGCGCATACCTCCCATATTCATCAGGTCCATGTTCCAAATATTCTTCATACCTGCTGATACAATAAAATACAGCCGAAAAAATATCAAAGCCCACATCATCAGTGGTTTGAAAAAGGGCAATTGTTTTTTTCCATTCAAAACATTCAATCTTGTGTTTTCGGATGTCATCTTCCTGCAACAAGCCAATTGGCTGAATAAAAATCTCATCATCCAAAATCCGTTCAGCAGAGTAATTAATTTTTTCTGAGTGATGGGCTTTGTACAAATCTGCATCATCTGTAATAACTGCACTCAAACCGAGCTTTTCATTGAAGTAATCAATGATGTATTGAAGACGGGGTGTGATATGATGACTATAGACTAACAACTAAAAACTATCGGCTTGGATTTTTTTCTTTCCACATTTGGTTAAAACTCTTCTCAGGAAAATGCAACTCGCCATGATGTTTTTTCCATTCTTTCATAAAATTGTTCATCACAAAGTTTTTCATTTTGCTGCTACCCATGTTCATCATCTTGCGGCTCATGCTTGCCTGTTTCCAAACCTTCCATGCCATGCGTTCAGCAAATGAAACGAACCCTTGCTCCACAGCTTCATGCCTGTTCTCCAAAAGCAATTCATGCAAGTTGATTCTTACAGGACATACTTCTGTACAATTACCGCACAAAGAAGAAGCGTAACTCAAATGCTTATATTCATCCAGGTGATTGAGATGTGGTGTAATTACTTTTCCAATCGGCCCACTGTACGTTGCACCATAACTGTGGCCACCTATGTTTTTATATACAGGACAAGCGTTGAGGCATGCGCCACAACGAATGCAATACAAACTTTCTCTTGTTGCAGGATTTTTTAAAATATTAGTGCGGCCATTATCCAGCAGGATCACTATCATTTCTTCAGGGCCATCTTTTTCGTTCGCTTTCCTGGGTCCCAGTACAATACTGTTATAAACCGTTACCTGCTGACCAGTGCCATAAGTTGACAACAATGGCCAGAACAATCCTAAGTCATTAATGGATGGTAACACTTTTTCTATTCCAACAACAACAATATGTGTTTTGGGAAATGCGCAACTCAATCTTGCATTGCCTTCATTTTCTGTAACAGCAATACCACCCACATCAGCCAAAATAAAATTGGCACCCGTTACACCCACTTCTGCCTGCACATATTTTTCACGAAGAATCTTTCTGGCAACCAACGTTAATTGCTCGGGAGTTGCTTTAGGGTCGGTACCGAGTTTTTCTGCAAATAACTTCGC
>JBKCJY010000338.1:0-10460 GCA_046301455.1 Chitinophagaceae bacterium
TTCACGCACTTCTTTTGGTAATTCACTCATTTCAGCAATACCACCCGCATTATCAGCGATCGGTCCAAATGCATCAATAGCTAATTGCATAGCAGTTGTTGCCATCATACCCGCAGCAGCAATAGCAACACCATACAAACCAGCACAAAGGAATGAGCCATAAATACCAGCAGCTAAAACCAGAATTGGAAGGAATGTACTTTCCATACCAATGGCCAAACCACCAATTACATTGGTTGCATGACCGGTAGATGATTGACGTATGATACTCAATACAGGACGCTTGCCCATTGCAGTATAATATTCAGTAATGATGCTCATTAAAGCTCCAACCACTAAACCAACAGCAATAGCACCAAGCACACCCCACTTTGTAAATTCATGACCACGGAGTGTCATCGTTTCAGGAAGGATATAGTATACCAAACCAATTGAAGCTAGAGCAGTGAGGATAATAGAACCCCAGTTACCCATGTTCAATGCTTTTTGAACTGCATCTGTGTTAACACCTGCATTTTCACTGATGCGTACCATCCATGTACCAATAATAGAAAATAAGATACCCAAACCTGCAATCAACATGGGTAAAAGAATAGGGGCAAGACCGCCGAAGTTATCAACGCTCTTTGTTTCCTGTCCCAATACCATTGTTGCCAACACTGTTGCTACATAAGAGCCAAATAAATCGGCACCCATACCAGCCACATCACCTACGTTATCACCTACGTTATCGGCAATGGTAGCAGGGTTACGTGGATCATCTTCAGGAATACCTGCTTCTACTTTACCCACAAGGTCAGCGCCCACGTCAGCAGCTTTTGTATAAATACCACCGCCCACACGTGCAAAAAGAGCAATTGATTCTGCACCCAAAGAAAAACCGGTGAGGACTTCAATTGTTCTCAGCATTTCAGCACTATTAACACCTGCGTCTGCGGGAACGAAAATGGCTTTTAAAATAATAAACAATCCGCCCAAACCCAGCACTGCCAAACCAGCCACACCCAAGCCCATTACAGAACCACCTGTAAAAGAAACATTGAGAGCTTTGCTCAAACTGGTACGTGCTGCATGTGCCGTACGAACGTTGCTCTTGGTGGCAATTCGCATACCAATATAACCCGCAGTTGCACTGAATACAGCACCAATGATAAAGGCTACTGCAATGCTCCAGTGACTGTTAGGGTTGGCCATAGCCATTACACCCAAAAGAATCGCTACAATGACTACAAAGTAGCCCAGGATTTTCCACTCTGCTTTGAGGAACGCCATTGCACCTTCAGCAATGTGATTGCTGATTTCCTGCATACGTTCATTACCAGCTTCTTGTTTGGAAACCCAGTTAAATTTTACGAATGTGTACAGCAGACCAATTACTGCCATTGCGGGAACGAGATAGATCAGATTCTCCATAAACAATTTTCTAAAGTTGATTTTTTTATGACCTTTCTGCCCACGCATAGCCATGGCGGGCGAAGGGCGGCAAAGATAGGGGAATGAGGCTAAAAATGAGGCTGGTGTGGAGGTTTGGGGAAAATTGGGCCTTCCAGTTGGAAGTAAGGCTTTCTAACATAAGTTCTATCTCCCTTTATACCTCTTAAAAATTAAGTATTATACACTTGTTTTAAATCTAAAATGCCTCTCCAAACTGCACATACAAACCACTATTTCCCTTTCCGTTTCCAAAACCATAATCTATACGGATATGCTGTTTTTCTGTTCGGCTGGTTGAGAAACGAAGTCCGCCGCCAAATGAATATTTTAAATTACTCCATGTAATACGGCTGTATTTGCCATTCACATCACCCACTCCTGTAAAAGCCACTACACTGAAACGATTGAATAAATGCACTCGGTATTCTGCCTGTAAACTGAGCAAATCATTATCCCGGTAACGACCGTTAAAAAATCCACGCATCCTGTCAGCCCCGCCAAGTGATGCGAGACTTCGTATCGGCACATCGGTACTTGTATTAAAAAATCCATAAGCCTGCAACGCCAGTATTTGTTTAGCGGTGATGCGGCGGTACAATCTTGCATCAGCCACAATATTTGTATATCGGTGATCAGATAAAATCCATGAACTGAAATGTGTGGCAGAAAGCGAAAGCAAATGCCCTTTGTTGGGCCAGAAAGTGCTGTTTCTTTTATCCCATGAAATACTTGCGCCAATGCCCGAAACCTGGTAAGGCGTTCGGCCTTTTACATTTTGTTGCTCAAACAAACCGCCGGTTTTTACGTTTACATCAATCACACGTTGAAATTCATAGCTGATGCCCACAAATATTTTTTTTGTAAGCAAGCGTTGTGCATGCAGATAAATATAATATTGTCTGAAATCATAAGCTTCTTCCTGCGATGGAGCAGTGGTATTTCCCAATCCCCAAAATCGATCGGGGAAATAACTGTAGGAGAGATTGGTGTTTAGAATATATTTTTCACCCGGGAAAAATACCGGCCCTCGAATTAAAAAGATGAATTGTCTTCGTAAGGAATAAGAACCAATAAAATTAATGACAGATGTTCTTGTAGAGGAATCTTTTTTTCTTGTTGTATAAAATGTATAACTGCCGCCTGCACCAAAACTCCAATCCGTTTCAATAGAACGGGAAACAAGCGGCACAGCTAATAATTGATTTTTATTTTTTGCTGAATCTTTTTGTGCAGTTATTTCATGGGTTACTACAAGGAACAGAACAAGCAATAATTTTTTTTTCAACTTCATATTATTGCTGAATTGTTTGAAATGTTCTTCCAACTTGTTTGATAATGTCGCCTGCAAGCATCGCTTCTTTTGAAAGATGTGCTGCTGCTAAATCTCCTGCAAGTCCGTGAAGGTACACACCCAGTATGCAAGCATCTTCAGTTCTATAGCCCTGTGCCAGTAAACCAGTAAGGATGCCGCAAAGTACATCACCACTGCCTGCTGTAGCCATACCTGCATTGCCTGTGTTGTTGAAAAAGGCCTTACCATCAGGACATGCAATTAATGTGTAATGTGTTTTTAAAACAATATGCACGTTGAGTTTTTCTGCATGATGTAATGCCAGTTGCATGCGTTCAAAATCATTATGTGTTTTTCCAAATAACCTTTCAAATTCTTTTGGGTGAGGGGTGAGGATGCAATCTTCATGCAACAGTTCTGCAAGGTTTTGTTTGATGCTTAATAAATTTAATGCATCTGCATCCAGCACCGTTGGTTGATGTGTTTGTTTCAACAGTTCCACAAGTAAGTTGGCTGTTTCTTCATGCAGGCCAATGCCGGGTCCTATGCCAATTGCTGCATAACGAAATAATTCTTTAGGCAGTTGCGATAAATGAAATTGATTTTTATCTGCTTCCACCATTGCTTCAGGAACGGTGGATTGCAAAACCGTATAACCGCATTGTGGAATACATGTTGTTGCCAACCCTGCACCGCTTCTTAAACAGGCATCAGTTGCAAGCACAGCAGCACCCATCTTTCCATAACTACCGCATAAAAGTAAGGCATGACCAAAGTTTCCTTTGTGAGAAAATGCCTGTCTTGGTTTGTAAATTTTTTTAATGATGACTTTATCAATCAACTGAAAAGGAGAGGAGTTGAATTCTTCAAAACTCTTATGCAAACTAATGGGCAATATATGCACGTTGCCAAATGCTTCATGATTTTCATCCATTAAAAAACAAAGCTTCATGCTTTGGAAAGTAAGTGTGTGATGTGCATGCAACACTGTAGCATCTTTACAACTCTTATCTGCATACATACCTGTGGGCAGGTCAATAGCAATACGCTCTGCAGTACTTTGATTGAGATGTTGTACTAATTTTTGTGTAACACCTTCCAGCGGTTTGCTCAATCCTGTGCCGAGCATGGCATCAATTATTACATCACTTTCATTAATGGCAGGAAAAAATAATTCAGATTGAATAAAATGAATATCAAACGTAAGCGGATGCAGCAAGTGCAGATTGGTTTGAAAATCGTCTGTGCCTTTATGTCCAAATTCAAGCACATACACGGTTACTTTACATCCTTTCTGCAATAATAATCTTGCAATAGCCAATCCATCACCACCGTTGTTTCCTTTGCCGCAAAAGATATGCAGATGTTTGGATGTATAGCTATTTTGAATGAGCCATTCCGCACATTGTATGGCAGCACGTTCCATTAAATCAATAGAAGCAATAGGCTCATTGGCTATAGTGTAAGTATCCCAATCTTTTATTTGTGAGGCAGAAAAGATTTTCATTACTTAAAGTTAGTGAAAACAAAAAAGGCCTGAAAAAATTCAGACCCTGTAACCAAAGAAAACCAGACTTATTTCTTTCCAAATGCAAACCGCACACTCACTGCCACAGTGGAGGCACGAAATGCAACATTGTCAATAAAGTTTAATTCAGGTTTCCAGTCAACTGAAAGATTTACGGGTACTTCTGGAAAAGTATAATCCATTCCCACAATACCTGTTGCGCCAAAATTATTATTTCCTTCAAAGGCCACATATGCACCGGTACCATAAAACCATTGTAACCCTTTAACACCGTTGATGGCATTGAAACGTTCATACAATGCACCCAAGCCAATAGCTTCACTTCGCAAATTTACAATCCCTTCAATGGCTGATTTCTCATTCATGAAATAACGATAGCTAAAACCTGATGAGAGTGCCTGATCGATACTTCCTAAACGGACTCCCGCCTGGTGTTTGTATTGTGCCTGTGTTTGAAATGATAAAAGAAGTAGTGTGCCTGTAACTACAATGGTAAAGATGGATTTATACATGATTTTCGATTTGCACACACAAAACCGAAAACTATGCCATTGCTTTTTTATCAGGATCTTTTGTGAAAATTTTAAACCATGCATAAGCGAGGATGATTGCGATGAATGATGCAACCATAACGGCCATCTTGCTGATATCCTGTGTGAAAGAATCCTTAAAAGCAAGCATCGCAATAAAAATACTCATGGTAAAACCGATGGCAGCCAGCAATCCCATGCCTATCATATGTTTCCACTGAATGTCTTTTGCCAAAGCACCCACCTTTAATTTTACCAGCAAATAAGTTATGCCAACAATACCAAGCGGTTTGCCCGCAAGCAGACCCAGCATGATACCGAGGCTCAGGTTATTACTGATGTGCGCACTAAAACCCGAAGGAATAATGATGGCTGTATTTGCCAATGCAAAAAAGGGAATGATGAGAAAGTTTACATAGTTGTGAAAAGCACGTTCCAGTTGAGCGAGTTTGTTCATAGGAATGTTAAAAGCAAATAACACACCTGCAATGGTGGCATGCACACCGGAATTATAAAAACAAAACCAAATCAGCATTCCTAAAATAAAATTCCAGAAACCAAAAGGCAGTTTGAAATAATTCCAGAGCATTAGTGCTGCTGCAATACCCAAGCCGCCAAACAAATAGTTGAAATGAATACTTTCCGTATAAAATAACGCAATGGCAACAATGGCTCCCAAATCATCAATAATGGCCAATGCGGTTAAGAATATTTTTAAAGACAGTGGTACACGTTTGCCCAATAAAGATGCAACACCTAAAGAAAAAGCAATATCTGTGGCCATGGGTATTCCCCAGCCACCTGCATAAACGGTTCCTTTGTTAAAAAAGAAAAAAATAAGTGCAGGTATTGCCATTCCGCCAATTGCGCCGGCAACAGGCAGTACTGATTTTTTAAGAGAAGATAATTCGCCCTGCACCATTTCCCGTTTTATTTCCATGCCCACCTGGAAAAAAAACACAGCCATCAGTCCATCATTAATCCAGTGAATAACTGAATGTGGTAATAAATGACTCAAATGAATTTCACTATTCCAAAAAGCAATATACCCGTTACCCCATCCACTGTTACTTATGAATAACGAAACAGCTGTACAAATTATGAGCATAATACCCACAGCACGGCTGTCGTGTATAAACTCCAGCAATGGAGAAATGAATGTGCGTTTGAGAAAATGAAAAGGCATGTGCAAATATAATGATACACAGCCCGTTTTGTTAAGAAGGTTGAAGGATTAGCGAAGATTGACTATTGCTAAAGAATGTAATGCTATTTATAAAAATAATTCCAGTTTCGTCTTAGGTCGTTTCTGTTCCAGCCATTTAAAACTATCCAATTTCTTTTTCTCATCAGGTAGTTTACGAATAGGGTAGGTGATTCCTTTAACTGAGTAAGTATATTTTACTTTTTTAGGTTCTTTATTGGCAAAATACATATCAATCATATCAGCAGTAGTGCGGTTCATTCCAATAAAAGCACTGTCTTGGTCCTGTGCATAGTAAATACTTTCGGCACTTCCTTTTGCTTTTACGTAATCCAGTTCGCCATCTTTAAAAAAAGCATTGATAGTTCTTCCTTTTATTTGATTGAAAAATGCAGCTTCTGTTTTTACACTCTGTACAACCATTGCATTTTCAAATACAAATAGCCTTGATGGTTTTTTATTTTTGGTGTAAACAAAAATGGTATCACCTGTAACCTGGCTGCCTTTACTCCACGCAATGGGTTCACGAAAGAGTTGAAACACGCTGTCCACTCCTGAGTAAAACATACTGTCAGCCAATGCCTGCAATGAGTCGTTGTAAATTCTCACATTGCGGAAGGCAGTAATAAATCGAAGTGTATCTGTTTCTTCTTTAGGACGTTTTTTAAAACTTGTTTTAAGATCGGCAGAATCAACAACTGCTGCAACTGTTGTATCTGTTGATGGAGATTGAATTTTTAAGTTTTGTGCTGCTCCTTTATCACGCTTTGATTCTTTGGTTGTTATTCTGTTATTGGCAGTGCTGTCTTTACCAATCACAGGAACTGATTGTTTTTGAACAACAGTATCTGCAATTGTAACTTTCACAGGTGTTTTTATGGCAAAAGTATCTTTTGGTAAAGGTGGTGGTTGTACTTGTGACTGATTTTTAACCGTAGTGTCTGCAATTACAGTCTGTATATTTTGTTTGATTCTTGAAGTGTCAGTATTGGTAATGTTCACATCAACCACAGTATCTCTTTTCAAAAGAGAATCCACATTCACCACCGTTGTATTTTTCAACGTATCAAATTCTTTGATATATCCACCTTTGAATTTATCCAAGTCTTTTAATAAGCCTGAATAAATGGTATCTGCTGCTATGTAAATGGAATCTTTTTCCTGTACAACCACCAGCACAGGTTTTTCTGTAGCCAAAAAATTCTTTTTGGTTTTATTAAAGAACACTCTGTTACTGAAAAGTAAAACGCCCTGTGCAGTATCCTTAAACTGCACATTTCCTTTTGCTTCGCCAAAACCAGTTTTATCATCCATTACCAGATTATCTGCAATGATGGCGCTGGCACTGTCTTTTACAATTGAACGTCCTGCAAATACAGCTTTCTTTGTTTTTAAATCATAATAACCGCTTTTTACATTGGAAACAGAGTTGCCGCTTTTAATTGTAGTAGGTGCAATAAATGTAGCTACTTCACTGGTGGTGTTGTATAACAATGAATCAGTTGCCAATGCCACTTCGGGGTCGCTCATCTTTACATCACCAAAAAAGTAAATATCTTTTATATCAGCATAATAAAAACCCTGCTTACTGTATAGAGTGGTTTGTTTGCTTTCAATACGTCCGCCGTTTCTGTAAGTGCCCACTTTGCCATTCATGTCATAGTCCATATCATCTGTATAGAGCTTGCTGTTGCCGTCAGTGAGTATTACTTTGTTTTTAAAGTTTGCAATTTTTTTAGTGCCCTCATATTTTAAATATTGCGAATAAATATTAATTGAGTCTGCATCATTGATATGTACATTGCCAAAAGCTTCCATATAATTTTTCTTTTCATTGTACACAACACTATCTGCAGTGAATGTTGTTTTGCCCTGAAGAATAATTACATGACCTGTTAATATTTGAAGCTCAGTTGCTGAGTCAATGGTTTTAAATTCAAACTTATCTGCATTTTTAATAATTACTACACGTACAGTATCACTTGCCTGTGATGGGCGGGGTGGGGCAGTGGCAGCGGTTTTTTGCGCATATGCATAATGCACACACACAAGCACACAACACAATAAAACCAAACGCATCACACGCATTATTTTTGATTATTTACACTATCAGCCAATGGGGCCATTAAAGGAGTGCTTTTGTCCTTCTTTCCAAATACGGAGATGCTTACATAACGCTTGGGGTGTGTTTTTAAATCATCAATCAAAATGTTTACACTGCGTACTGTGTTGGAAAGATTGTTGTACAGTTTTTTGTCATTAAGCAGTAAGCCTAGCGAACCATCTCCTTTATTAATTTTATCCAGCACACCCTGCAACTGATTTACAGTTTGGGTTAAACCCGCCAGGGTTTGTTTTAGTTCAAGCTCTGATAATTTTTGAGATGTGATTTTAAAGTTCTCAATTGTTTTATTGAGGTTCTCGTTGTTTTTGTTGAGATTGTTGGTAAATGTTTCTGCATTATTAAGTGTTTTAGCAAGAGCTCCATTCTTGCTGTTAAGCAGTTCATTTAAGTTGGCAGATGTGTTTTTTAAATTGGCGATAACCGCTTTTAGGTTGGCTTTATTGCCATCATCAAAAACACTGTTTAAATTTCCCAGCACTAGTTTTAAGGAATCAACTGCCTGTTTGATATTTGCAAGCACAGGATCAACGCTGCTGTTGAGTTTCGACATCAGGTCTGCCGATTGCATACTCTGGAGGGTATCACCGGTTTTAATATATGTTTTTGCATCGCCGGGATTGATGTTGAGCGCTGTGCTTCCCGTTAAGCTTCCGTTAACAACCGCAAGTGAGTTCACAGGAATTTTTATCGGCTGGTCCACATTAATAGCAACAATAACTTCGCTCACATTTTCGTCAACCGATTCAATACTGTACACATTACCAATTCGAAAACCTTTGATTTTAACCGGGCTTGAAATTTCCAGCGTGCCCACATCTGCAAATCGGGCATAAATCACATCAGAGCGTTTACTAAGGTTTTTTCCTTTGAGCATATTGTAACCCAAAATCAAAAGAGTAACGGCAATTACAGTAAGGGCGCCAACTTTGGTTTCGTTTGAAACTTTGAACATGTTGATGATTTAAGTACAGAAGCAAAGCTTCATGATGGTCAAAAATAAGAAATGTTTTTCCGTTGCCAACTAAAGGCAACCAAACCGATGTTAAAATAAGGGGAATAAATTATTTTTTGCCTGTACTCTGTGTTTGCTGAGAAGCAGGTTTTTCAACCAGCTCTTTATAACGGCTAATTGCTTTTACAATGCTTTGAGCCATGGTTCGTTGCCCTGCATCACTCATCAAATAAGCTTCTTCATCTTCATTTGATAAGAAGCCAAGCTCAATTAAAATACTGGGCATTGCAGTAGCTTGCAATACCCAAATCCCTTTTTGCCTTTGCTTTACGCCCCGGCTGAAACGACCAATGCCTACAAATTCTTCTTCTACCATTGTTGCTAGCTTTACACTATTGGCAAAGAATTGTTTGGTCCAGAGTGCTACCTGTTGCTTAATTAAAGGGTCGTTAATATTCGTATTAAAAGTACTGTCATCTTTTTCATTTTCAAAAACATCACCATTTTCCATAATGATATCTTCTTTCTGATCTGTTTTATGAGCAGCAAACACATAGGTCTCCGTACCGTTGGCAGGGTTGGGATGATAATAAGTTCTGTAAACAGGAACAGTTACTGTTTTCTTTACTTTCTTTCTTTTCTTGCCCTTCCCCACATATACATAACGGGTTTCAGTACGGGAGCCTTCTCTTCTTACTTCACGAAGCTTAGGTGCAAAATTGCAGTGGATTGATACAAATAGATTTCCTTTATTGCCGTTGGCAAAATTGGCACGCTCCTGTAAGGAAACAAAGAAGGGTGTAGGTCTTGTTTCCATCACTTTTACATTAGGCAATAATTTTTGAAGTTCTTCAGTAACTTTCTTTGCTACTTCGTAGGAAATTACATCTTCCTGGCTATTGAAGCCTTTAGCGCCATCCGGTGAACTCATGGATCCTTTAAAGCCATGTCCTGCATCAACTATAATGGTATTAATTTTTGCGATGGAAGATGTGGTTATTGCTGGCTTTTTACTTACAAACGAGAATACCACAAGGGTTATCATACAAACAGATAAGATAAATGGAAGACGGTTTTTCTTTATCATTACAAATTCTTTGGGTTAATACTTCTTTCAACATTCACAGTTCATTAATGCAAATGTGGTTATTTTTGCCGCACCTGCGTTATGATCATCGCTCACAAAGTTAATTATAAATATGTTTTGCTCACTGTTTCGGCGGTTTTGGTCCTTTACGGATTAACGGTTGAAGGCAGATCTGCATTTCGCAGACGTGGTAGTTTTGTTATTCCTTTAACATATACAGATACTGTACCTGCTTCACCCAAAACCAAATCTGTAGCAATTAAAGCTGATACAACAGTGCCTGTAAAAAAAGATAGTGCAGTTATTAAT
>JBKCJY010000339.1:0-3443 GCA_046301455.1 Chitinophagaceae bacterium
TGAGCAGCGTCATACATTTCAAAAATACAGGTATTCTAAAGTTTGTAATAATATGTTAATGATATTTGAGTAAAAAAATAAATAGGGAAGTACTGTAACTTTCATTCCACAAGACCGTACTACTCCAAAACCAGAAGAATATGCAAAAAATAATTTACACGATCATCACCTTATTAATGATTGGCATTAGCACCTCAGCACAACAAACTTACAGCACTGCAAAAAAGAAAAGCAAATGGTACACCACACGTGGCGGCGATGCCGGACTCGTATCTTTTTCAAACATCAGCCGCAATGGCAAGATGTTAAACAATATACCCCGCTTTACATTATTTCTTAATGGTGGTACCAATTTCAATTATGATTTTGGAAAAAACGCAGGCTTTTTTACTGGTATCAACGGTAAAAACCTTGGTGTTATTTATGATGATACAGCCAACATCCGCTGGAAAAGACGTGTACTTGCAGTAGGTGTTCCTGTTGGATTTAAATTCGGCAATCTGAAAAAGCACAACTTCTTTTATTTCGGAGGTCAGGCAGATTTTGCTATCAACTACAAGGAAAAGAAATTTGTAAACGGGGATAAAGTTGAAAAAAATAGTGAATGGTTTGGTAAACAAGCAACACTCTTTATGCCATCTGTATTTGCTGGTTTTCAAACTAATAGAAAACTTGGATTAAAAGTGCAGTATTTTATCAATAACTTTTTTAACCAGGATTATACAAAGGATAATGTAAAACCGTTTGCAGGAATGGAAGCTAATGTGTTTTTCTTAACCCTTAGTTATGATTTTTCGATACGTGATTTTGTAACAAATAATTGATTGCACTTTTTTTTCAATTCATAATTTAAAGGCGGGACAGGGTCCCGCCTTATCTTTATCGCAAATTATTAACGATGCCAGATCAAACACTGCTCACTTCATTAGAAAACGGAATATTTACCATAACCATTAACAGACCTGATAAACTCAATGCACTTAATAAAACTGTGATTGAAGAATTAAGTGCAGCATTGGATGAAGTGTATAACAACAAAGAGATTAAATGCGCCATCATTACAGGCGCAGGGCCAAAAGCATTTGTTGCTGGTGCTGATATAACAGAATTTTTAACACTGGATGCCGGCGGTGGTGCTGCTCTTGCTGCAAAAGGACAGGAGATAGTGTTTAATAAAATTGAAAACTGTTTAAAGCCGGTAATAGCTGCTGTTAATGGTTTTGCTTTAGGTGGCGGATGTGAACTCGCTATGAGTTGTCATTTTCGTTTAGCAAGTGAAAATGCAAAGTTTGGGCAACCGGAAGTGAATTTGGGTTTGATACCAGGGTATGGCGGCACACAAAGATTAACACAGCTTGTTGGTAAAGGCAAAGCAATGGAACTGATGATGACAGCTCATATGATTGATGCCAATGAGGCAAAACAACTCGGCCTCGTAAATCATGTAACAACTGCTGATGCATTGCTTAATCAAACAAAAAACATCCTTGAAATCGTTATGACCAAAGGTCCCAATGCAATAGGTAAAGTAATTGCAGCGGTTAATGCTAATTATGATATTTCAAAAAATGGATTTGATGAAGAAATAAAACTCTTTGGTGATTGTTTTGGTACTGATGAAATGAAGGAAGGGGTAAATGCTTTTTTAGAAAAACGGAAACCACAATTCTTTAAATAACTGACAGGACTCTTGGGAGTCCTTTTTTTTTCCGCTTACCTTTGCCACGCTTTCAAAATAACAAAATATCAGTTTATGAATTACAGAATAGAAAAAGATACCATGGGCGAAGTACAGGTGCCTGTGGACGCATATTATGGGGCTCAAACCCAACGCAGTATTGACAACTTTAAAATTGCTCAGGATATTAACCGAATGCCAAAGGAGATCATCCGTGCATTTGCTTATTTAAAACATGCAGCGGCTATTACCAATTTTGAAGCGGGTGTACTGCCCCAAGCAAAATGTGATTTGATTGGAAAAGTGTGTTCTGAAATTCTGGAAGGCAAGCTGGATGAATATTTTCCATTGGTTGTGTGGCAAACAGGCAGTGGCACACAAAGTAATATGAATGTGAATGAAGTAATTGCTTATCGTGGGCATGTAATGAATGGCGGGCAACTGGCTGATAAAGAAAAATTCCTTCATCCCAATGATGATGTAAATAAATCACAATCCAGCAACGATACGTTTCCAACAGCGATGCATATTGCAGCGTATAAAATATTAATTGAAACAACCATTCCGGGTATTGAAAAATTAAGAGATACACTTGCAGCAAAGAGCAAAGCCTTTATGAGCGTGGTAAAGATTGGCCGCACGCATTTTATGGATGCCACACCTTTAACATTGGGGCAGGAATTTAGTGGTTATGTATCACAACTCAATCATGGATTAAAAGCCATTAAAAATACACTGGCACATTTAAGTGAACTGGCATTGGGTGGTACTGCTGTTGGTACAGGAATTAATACGCCTGATGGCTATTCTGAAAATGTAGCTAAACATATTGCAACTCTAACTGGTTTGCCATTTGTTACTGCAGAAAATAAATTCGAAGCATTGGCTGCACATGATGCCATTGTAGAAGCACACGGTGCACTAAAAACTGTTGCAGTGAGCTTGATGAAGATTGCCACTGATATCCGTATGTTGTCAAGTGGCCCACGCAGTGGCATAGGCGAAATATTTATTCCTGATAATGAGCCCGGTTCTTCCATCATGCCCGGTAAAGTAAATCCTACACAGTGCGAAGCATTAACCATGATTGCGGCACAGGTAATGGGTAATGATGTAGCCATCAACATTGGAGGCGCTACGGGTCATTTTGAATTGAATGTATTTAAGCCTGTAATGATTTATAACTTTTTACACAGTGCCCGTTTGATTGGTGATGGCTGTGTGAGCTTTAATGATAAATGTGCTGTGGGTATTGAACCTATTGAAGCCAATATTAAAAAGCACGTAGATAACAGTTTGATGCTTGTAACCTCACTCAATACAAAAATCGGTTATTACAAAGCTGCAGAAATTGCACAAAAAGCACATAAAGAAGGAACCACTTTGAAAGAAATGGCTGTGAAGCTGGGCTATGTAACGCCTGAAGAGTTTGATGCCTGGGTAATACCGGCCAACATGGTAGGAAAATTATGATAATAAAAAGTCCCGCATTTTGCGGGACTTTTTTTATGAATTGGTTTTTTGTTTATTTATAACTGATGGTATCAATGCGTACAACCGGAGCATCATTGCCGGTTTTATGTATTGATTTTATTTCGGTAACATAACCATCTTTATCAAACGTATAGCTGTACTCAACAACTGTTACTGTTCCAAAACGGGTATTGATGGCTTTTTTAATAAGGTCTTTATTTTTATTGCCCGCAAATGCATTATACAGGTAAGGAAACTTATTCAGGAATTCAGTATAAGGTATATTGAATTT
>JBKCJY010000340.1:0-7642 GCA_046301455.1 Chitinophagaceae bacterium
ATTTTTATCAAAGCTTTCAGAAAGGCAACGGGTACGATGTAATTTTACATTACAACTCTAATGTAAATTTCCTCTTATGTAATTGTTATACTTTGATTTTTTGTGCATGATGCGCAGACCTTTTCTTCTACAATAACATTGCGGTAACAGCCATGTAACCTTTTGCTAATATGAAATTCATATTGTGTTAAAGTTGCAGCCTGAGTTTTGTCTCTCTTCAAACTAAAACAAACATTATGAGACTGAAACTATGTACACGCAATGGTTTGTTCTTATTTCTCATGTTGCTTCTTCCGGGTTTTATAGCAGCTCAGCAAATAAGCGGACGCATTGTATCAAACACTGATGAATCATCTATTGCAGCAGCGACTGTTGAGGTAAAAGGCACAGGCAAAGGAACTTCTGCAGATGCCAGCGGCACTTTTACCATTACTGCCAAAATCGGCGACGTATTAATTGTATCTGCACTGGGCCACAAACAACTGCAGTACACAGTAGATAAAACTTCAGGTATTGTTATTGTACTTGAAACAGATTCTAAATCCTTGAATGAAGTTGTGGTAACAGCATTGGGTATTAAAAAGGAAACTAAAAAATTAGCTTATGCCATCCAAGAAGTAAAAGGTGCTGATTTGGTAAAAGCAAGAGAACCTAATCCGGTAAACAGTTTAAAGGGAAAAGTAGCAGGTCTTGTTGTAAACATCAACAGTGAATTGTTACGTCAGCCTTCTATAAATTTTCGTGGACAGGGAAATATTTTGTTTGTAGTGGATGGCGTTCCCATTCGTACTGATACATGGAACATCAGTCCCGATGATATTGAAAGCTACAGTTTCTTAAAAGGGCAAACAGCAGCTGCTCTTTATGGCAGTAATGCTGTAAATGGTGCCATCATCATCAACACAAAAAAAGGAACAAAAGACAAACGTGGTTTTTCGATTGAATTCAATTCAAGTACTATGTTTGAAAGCGGTTTTCTTGCATTTCCTAAAGTGCAGGACCAATATGGTCCCGGCTCCACCGGCAAGTATGCATTTAAAGATGGCGTTGGTGGCGGTGTAAATGATAATGACTATGATATTTGGGGCCCACGTTTTGACGGGCAGTTATTACCTCAATATGATGGACAGTTTACTCCAGGTCAAACCTATACCACAACATTTGCTGATGGTTCATCTTTTACAGGCAATGTTAAACCAACTCCATGGACTGCAAGAGGTGTTGACAACCTTGGTAGGTTTTTACAAACAGGCATTTTAAGTACCAATCATCTTTCCATATCATCACAAACAGATAAATATGATATCCGTTTTGGTTTGGGGCACACCTACCAAAAAGCTATTGTGCCCAACATGGGACTAAACATCACCAACTTCAACATTGCAAGCGGATATAATTTTTCTAAAAAAGTAAGACTGAGTGCTAATATCAACTACAGCCGTCAGTATTCACCCAATTTTCCTGATGTAAACTACGGGCCCAACAGTTTAATTTATAATATGTCCATCTGGGCTGGCAGTGACTGGAATGTTGATGATATGAGAAATTACTGGCAAGAAGGTAAAGTAGGCATTCAACAAAAATATGCCGAGTACCAACGTTATAACAATCCCTGGTTTATGGTTAAAGAGTGGACACGTGGTCATTACAAAAATGATTTGTATGGTTATGTAACGCTTGACTGGAAAATAGCACCACATCTTAGTTTTATGTTGCGCCCCGGTATTTCTACGTACAACTTATCACGTACAGAAAAAATGCCTTACTCAGCTGGTTCTTATGGTCGTGATGACCGTCGTGGCGACTACCGTGAAGACAACCGCAATCTTTTTGAATCTAATAATGAAGTACAGGTTCGATACAACAACAAACTGTTGAACTTTGTACAGGTTGATGGTATGATTGGAGGCAATCTGCAAAATGTTCGTTACAACAGTTTGTATGCAACTACCAATTATTTAAATGTTCCCGGTGTATATAATTTGAATAACTCGTTGCTTCCGCTCCGCACATTTAACTGGCAGGCAGAGCAAACAGTAGCAAGTGGTTATTATTCATTTGATTTTGGCATTGATAAATACCTCACTATCTCTACAACAGGCCGTTTGGATAAACACTCTAACCTTCCTGATAACAAATACAAGCAGCAGTATTTTTATTTTTCTGCAGGTGGCGCTACTGTTGTTTCAGATTATTTAAAGTTGCCTGATGTGGTTTCGTTTTTAAAGTTCAAAGGTTCTTATGCAACAGGTCGTAACCCTCTTACGAATGCAACCATCGGGCCTTTAGGATTCATTGGCGGTAATCCTATTGAATACGGTGATACCTATCAATCACCATACGGACTTGGTGCTTATGCATTTGCTAAATACACTTATAGTCTTGGCTTTGGTTTTAACAATGCAGTAGGTGCCGCATTTACCAATCGTTTGAACGATCCGGATATTGCTGCTGACAACAGAAAAACAACAGAGCTTGGGGCTGATATCCGTTTCTTCAAAAATCGTTTGGCATTGGATGTCACTTACTTTAATACAATCAATGAAATTTTAGGTAACAGAAGTATATCTGCTGCTACCGGTTATGATGCGATTACTGTAAACAGCGGTAAAATTCGCACACGTGGTGTAGAAGTTGTATTAAACGGCACAGCCATTCAGAAAAAAGATTTTACATGGAATGTGCTTGTAAACTGGAGCACGTTTAAAAGAATATGGGTTGATAATCCAAATCCAAACAACTGGGTTAAGAATGGCGATCGTGTTGATTTAGTTGTATCTCCCGGTTTTGTTAAACTGCCTGATGGCCGTTACCTGCATAACACCGATGGTTTGCTCATGCGTATGCGTGATGCTGTAAATGGTGGAGCTGCACAGCGCATTTTTGGTCATGGAGATCCTGATTGGATCTGGGGTATTACCAACACATTTAAGTATAAAAACTTTTCATTTGGTTTTCAGTTTGATGGTGTAGTGGGTGGATTATTATGGAATCAAATAAGAAGAAGAACAATCTCTGGCGGCCGTCATCTTGAAACTGTACAGGGCGATTGGGGTGTACACAGACCCAATGATGTAACCGGTGGTTCCTATGTAGCCAATGGTGTTACATGGACAGGCGTGCGACCCATCGTAGATCCTATTACAGGTGAAATTACCAACTTGAAAGATCTCACGATTGTACCCAATACAAGAAGAGTAACAGTACAAAACTATGCAAGCCGTTATGCTAGCAGCGGTGAGCGTGAGTTTATGTACCAAGATAAAACATTTGCCAAGCTGCGTGAAATAACATTGACCTATACTATTCCGCAATCTGTTCTAAAACGTATAAAGGCAATCAACTCTGCAAATATTTCATTTGTAGGTCGTAATCTGTTCTTGTTCTACAACCAAAGCAAAGATGTGGATCCTGATCAGTTTACGCAACAAGTGAATTCTGATATTCAAACGCCATCTACACGCAGATTTGGCTTTAACATCAACATCATCTTCTAAACCATAAAAAAATTAAAGATGAAAAAATTAATTCCTTTCGGTTTGATGGTTATGCTTATCATGTCCATCCAATCATGTAAAAAAAGATTTGAGGATTTATTAATTAATCCCAATCAGCCAGTGAGTGTTCCGCCCTATCTCGTAATGGGTAAAGAGCTCAATGATATGGTAAACAATATTGGCGGTAATGCTCCCTGGGATGCGGTCATGCGTTACAACCAGTTTTTCTGCCGTAACTATCAGTACTATGGTGATAATGCTTATAGTTTTACAGGAACATTTGGCAATTACTCCAATGATCTTAAAAACATACAGCAGATGGAGCTGGAAGCTGCCAATGCGGGAGCACCAGCCCGTAATCCGTATACAGCAGTTGGCAAATTTTTAAGAGCTTATTATTTCTATCATCTCAGTTCTCTAATGGGTGATGTACCTATGAATGAAGCCCTCAAAGGTCTTACGAATATTTCCGGTCCTAAATACGACACACAAAAAGAAGTGTTTCTGCAAATTTTAAAATGGCTGGATGAAGCGAATGATGATTTCAATGTTTTGAAAGCAGAAGCCGGCGACAGAAACTTTGCTTCGAATGATATTTATTACAAAGGCGATTTGGCTAAATGGCAAAAGATGGTGAATGCATTTAAGTTGAGGGTGCTGATTTCTTTAAGCAAAAAATCAGGAGATGCAGAATTAAAAATAGGGCAGCGTTTTACAGAAGTGATGACCAACAGTACAAAGTTCCCTTTATTCAGTGGTATGAGTGATAACTTCAGCTACAAGTACAATACGGATTTCAACCGCTACCC
Organism: Chitinophagaceae bacterium; assembly: GCA_046301455.1. GTDB lineage: Bacteria > Bacteroidota > Bacteroidia > Chitinophagales > Chitinophagaceae > Lacibacter. The sequence continues at coordinate 4,307 of JBKCJY010000340.1, forward strand.
CACCAATCCTTCCAACTTTGGTTTTGATGCGCTTCGTTTAAACATGGCCGAAACATGGGTGAAAAATCTTACTACGTTGCAGGATCCACGTGTGTTTGCCACTTGCGAACCTGCATACAAACTGATTGATCAAAATGGTTGGGGCTTAACAGATTTTCGTGCATTTGCAGGAAGCCCAACTGCTGAAAATCAAACGGACATGGAAACAAAAGCACAGAGTGGTTTCTACAGCTTAATAGGTCGTTATCGTTATTACAGAACTTTTACTGCAGAAGAAGGCATCATCGTTGGTTATCCTGAAATGTGTTTCAACATTGCAGAAGCTATCAACCGTGGATGGGTTGCTGGTGATGCGGAACAATGGTACAGAAACGGCGTGGATGCCATGATTAAATTTTACGGTGTTGTAAATGGTAATAACACATTTTATTTTTTGAGAACCGGCAGCCCAACCAACCTTGCTGACTACAGAACATCTGTTTACAATTTTGATTTCTCTACGTATTACAATCAATCAACTGTTAGGTATGAAAGCGGTGCTGCGGGATTAAATAAAATTTTGCTTCAAAAATATTTGGCCTTCTTTATGAACTCAGGCTGGGAAGCATTTTTCAATCAAAGAAGAACAGGTATTCCTTCTTTTTCAACAGGTGCAGGTATTGGCAATGGTGGTGTATTACCCAAGCGTTGGACATATCCGGTAGCAGAACAAAATGTAAACAATGCCAATTGGAAAGCGGCGGTTGACAGACAGTTTAGTGGCAGTGATGTTGTGGGTGGTGAATTGTGGTTGAATAAATAAAACAGCAATTTTTTCTCATAATCAATAGTTAGTCTAAAAACAGACATCAGCGGAACTACTCCTAGTTCCGCTTCTTTTCATTCAAAAAACAAACAAATGAAATATTTATTTTTCCTGCTGATCCTTGCTATTGCAGCAAATGTTTCAGCACAACAAAAAACGGAGAATGTAATTGTTGTGACACTTGATGGATTTCGCTGGCAGGAAGTTTTTGGCGGAGCTGATAGTGTGCTCATTCATCATGATAAATTCACAGAAGATAAAAAAGGATTGCAGGATAAATTTTGGGCCGCAACTTCAGATGAACGCAGAAAGAAATTACTTCCCTTCTTCTGGAATACGATAGCACAACAGGGACAACTCTATGGAAACCGATGGCATAACAATTTTGTAAACAATGCAAATCCCTATTGGTTTTCCTATCCTGGTTATAATGAAATTTTTACAGGCATCCCTGATACTGCTGTAAACTCCAATGACAAACGCTGGAACAAAAATGAAAACGTACTTGAGTTTATCAACAAACAAAAAGGATTTGAAAACAAAGTAGCTGCCTTTACATCATGGGATGTATTTCCCTGGATATTAAACGAAGAAAGAAGTAAAATCTATGTAAACAGTGCATTTGAAAGAGCAGGTTTTCAGTCACCCACATTTAACTTGCTTAATGAAATGCAGATGACAGCTCCACGTTTTTTGGGTGATGGCGTTCGACCTGATTTGCTCACTTTTTACATAGCCAAAGAATATTTAAAAACTTATAAGCCACGTGTACTGTATATTGGTTTTGATGAAGCAGACGACTTCGCACATGGCGGCAAGTATGATATGTATTTACACTCTGCTTACATGGTTGATCAGTTGATTGCTGATTTATGGGGCTGGTTACAAATTGACCCGTACTATAAAAACAAAACTACCATCATCATAACTACAGACCATGGACGTGGTGATACTAAGAAAGAACAATGGACCAGTCATGGTGCAAAAATTCCTGATGCAGGGCAAATTTGGATGGCTGTAATGGGCCCAGATACAGAAGCAAAAGGTGAATTGAAAAATGAAGGTCAGTTATATCAAAAACAGATAGCCGCTACAATTGCTTCTTTTCTTGGTTTTAATTTCAAAACTGCCAAGGCAGTGGCAGAACCTGTGGCCGAAGTTTTGAGCAAATAATTACATAGAAATAACATCAAACTGGTAAAGCAATTTTTCCAATAGGTTAAATTGCTTTACCTTTTTATCCCTTTAATCAATTCGACATGAAACGTATTATAACATCCCTGCTTCTGCTTAGCATTTTCAGTCATTTTTCTTTTGCACAAAAACAAGTACAACTGCCCAATGGCTGGAAACTTTCTCCTGCAGGCAGAAGTTTACCGCTGGGTGATTTGCCTTTGAACATTACCGTAAGCAAAAGTAAAAAGCTGATGGCTGTTACCAATAACGGACAAAGTGTGCAAAGTCTTCAACTCATCAATCCTGCAACGGAAAAAGAATTAGACAGGGTTGTGATTCCCAAATCATGGTATGGATTAAAGTTTAGTGCAGATGAAAAATTTTTGTATGCCAGTGGTGGTAATGATAACTGGATATTGAAATATTCCATCATCAATAACAAATTAAAACTGGCTGATTCCATTAAGCTTGGCGCTAAATGGCCTAATAAAATTTCGCCCGCAGGTATTGAGATAGATGATGCCAAACAAACGATGTATGTGGTTACAAAAGATAATTTCATGCTCTATGTCATCAACCTTGCCAATAAAAAAATCATCCATGAACAAAAACTCGGTGCAGAAGCTTATAGCTGTGTTTTATCATCCAATAAAAAAGAACTCTTTATTTCTCTTTGGGGCGGAGATAAAGTTTTGGTATTTGATGTGGATGCAAAAACCATTACGGGTGAAATAGCAGTAGGTGATAATCCCAACGAATTGTTGTTGAACAAAGCAGGAACTATTTTATATGTGGCCAATGCCAATGATAATTCTGTTTCAGTAATTGATACCAAACAAAAGAAAGTTTTGGAAGTGTTGAATGCTGCATTATATCCAAACGCTCCGCAAGGCAGTGCAAGTAATGGTTTGGCATTGAGCACCGATGAAAAAACATTGTACATCGCCAATGCAGATAATAATTGTTTGGCCGTGTTTGATGTGGAGAAACCGGGTTTCAGTACATCAAAAGGTTTTATACCAACAGGCTGGTATCCGACCAATGTAAAAGTAATCGGCAAAAAAATATTTGTAAGCAATGGCAAAGGTTTTGAATCATTTGCAAATCCTTATGGCCCCAACCCTGCACGCCGCAGAGAAGAAGTATTGTATCAAAAAGGGGACCCTAATAAAAAAGTGGAACTACAATATATTGGTGGGTTGATGAAAGGACCGATGAGCATTATTGATATACCGAATGATGTTTTACTTGCCAATTATTCAAAACAGGTGTATGCAAACACGCCTTACACAAAAGAAAAAGAAACACAATCAGAAGGTGAAGCAGGCAATCCCATTCCTATGAAAGTGGGCGAT
>JBKCJY010000341.1:0-1519 GCA_046301455.1 Chitinophagaceae bacterium
AGGTCAATGCCGTTGGCTTCATCCTGATAGGTGAAGGTTTGTGCCACCGGTAATGGCTCGCTGATGCCGGTACTTTCAATGAGCAAATAGTCAAAACGTTTTTCATTAGCCAAACGTTCCACTTCTTTTAATAAGTCTTCACGCAGTGTACAGCAGATGCAGCCATTGCTCATTTCAACTAATTTTTCATCTGTTCGGCTCAATGTATTCTCACGCTGTACCAAACCTGCATCTACATTAACTTCACTCATATCATTTACGATGACAGCTACTTTCATTCCTTCCTTATTGTGCAGTACATGATTGAGTAAGGTTGTTTTGCCTGCACCAAGAAAACCGCTTAATACAGTTACCGGTAGTTTTTGTGGTTCAATAGATGACTTCATCTTCTTGATTGCTTTTTGTTAATGGAGATTTGATGGTTGTTAGGGTTGAATCATCCGATTGATTCTGCACACATTTACTGCATGTTCGAATATTGATTAAATGACCCGTGATGATACCTATAGATGCAAGCAGCCCGGTATATTCCAATACCTCCCATCGGTTTTCTAACAAAAGCGATAAAGCTAATACCCAGAACGAAACCCATAGGAGGGCCGCAACTTTAACAGGTGTGGTTTCTTTTACGGCAAATGTTATGGACAGAAAAGCCATACCGATGAATACGTACTTTAGCCAGAATAATTCTCCAACCATAACACCTACTGATAACAATAATGGTGATGCTATGCAATGAACAAAGCAAAAGGTTGATGAAAAAATGCCGGTGGCATCAGCAACATATTTCCTGAGAGGCGAAGGGAGTAGAATCATGAGTCTTACATTTGCAACAATGTTGCAAATGTAAGACTTTCAATTTGAAGACGAAATTTAGTAGGTTCATTAAAGTAAATCCCTACCGCACTTTCAACATTGCTTTTACCTGCTGCGCCACACCGTTTTGAAAGCGCATGTAATACACGCCCGCAGGTAAACCATATGAATCAAATGTGGTTTGATATGTACCTGCTGTGTACTCCCTGTCAATGGGTGTACGTATAACACGGCCAAGTGCATCCATGATTTGTACAAGTGTGTGGCCGCCTTTAGTAGTGAAGCTTATTGTAGTTGTTTCAGTAAACGGATTGGGATAGTTTTTAATGAGTGTTACACCTGTTTCCCTGAAATCAACAGCAGTTGTACCACTGCAGGCATCAGGCGCAAGTATCGGCAGCTTTTGAAAGTTTTGCAGCATAATGGTTTGCAGTGTTGTATTATCAACACAAAACCAATCCTGCAGTACAGAAGCATAAATACTTCTGAAGTCATATTGCATAGGTACATTATCGTTTACTGTTGCTGCTGCAGGAATAGTGGGATTATTTCCTGTAATGCCCGGATTAACTTTCTTTCCAAATAAAAACAACGGTGCGGCAGAACCATGATCTGTACCCACACTTGCATTGGATTTCACCCTTCTGCCAAATTCTGAAAACGTCATGCCCAGTACCCGATCTTCAACTCCAAGATTTTTAAT
>JBKCJY010000342.1:0-14143 GCA_046301455.1 Chitinophagaceae bacterium
CGGCTACCGCAGCGGCCTGCTGCAAAAGTTTTCCTATAAAGGCACAATTTTTAAAACCTACGAGGGAGAAATGATCCTCAGCAGTATTCGCAGTAATACCAACGTAGCACTTGCGAGTGAAAAGTTTTTGTTTTCTGTATCACAGGAAACAGTTGCTAAACAATTGGAATTACTGCAGGGCAGGATGGTGACCGTTCATTACCACGGGAAAAATGGAACACTACCGTGGCGTGGCGATTCAGAATACATTGTTGACAGTGTAAAACTGGAACAATAAGTTTACTTAAATTATCCCATCAAACAAAAAATAACCGGCCGTTTGTGCAGCTCCGGTTTGTTTGCTTTCCATTGTGCAACGGTTTTTGTTTGAATAAATTCATTAGCTCCTGTAATATCAGCCGCAATACAAAGTTTGGTTTGTGGCTTACAACTTTTTAAAATGGTATCGAGAAGCTGATTGTTGCGGTAAGGTGTTTCTATAAACACCTGTGTGCTATTGATCTTGATGGAAAGTTCTTCCAGTTGTTGCAATCTGCGCTTACGGTGCAATTCATCAACAGGCAAATAACCAACAAATGAAAACTGTTGACCATTTAATCCACTCGCCATCAATGCAAGTAATATAGAACTTGGCCCTGCAAGCGGTTTTACAGTTGCTTGTTGTGCATGTGCCGTTTCAATTAAAATTTGTCCGGGATCTGCAATGCCAGGGCAACCGGCTTCACTCATAATACCGATTGTTTTATTTGCTTTTAGTGCAGTAATAAATTTTTGTTTCACCTGTGCTTCTGCATTATGAATGGTGTGCCACTCAAACGAATCAATTACGATACTCTTGTCTAACTTTTTTAAATAGCGACGTGCAGTTCGTTCATTCTCCACAAATAAAACATTACAACTTTGTACGGCATTGAGCACATAAGCAGGAATAGGTTCCAGATGCTCATCATCCAGCGGAGCAGGTATTAAATAAACAACAGGCATCAGGGTTCATCGTTTTGATGGTATAAACTCAAAGTAGCAGCAATTACTGCATAAGCAGGTGCAAGTATCCATCCCACAACGGGTATTAAATGCATGAGATAAAATACCATGCCATTACCAATAGCCAATCCTTTTCTTTGGCTTATGAATTCAACACTTTGTGATGGTGTGAGTTTATGCCGCTCTGCACTGTAATCCATCATGGAAAAACCGTAGTAATAACATTCAACCATAAAAGCAATTAAGGGGCTTACCCATCCCACTACCGGAACTAAAGAAAACAATAAAATTGTAATGGTATAAACTGTTTGCCACAATGTATTACGTAAAGCCAGGCGTATGGCACGCACAATATCGCTCAGCAATTGTTTGAATGTAATGGGGTATTCTTTGCCTTCAATAATGCTTTCTACCTTTTCACTGAGGTAAGCAAAAACAGGTGAGCCGACAATCAGAAAAACATACTTGAACAATGAAAAATAAAAGAACATTAAAATCAACTGAAAAATAATCGTACCAAAGATGAACAGGAAATTAAGGAAGCTGTTGTTCATAGCATCCAACCAGCGTTTAATACCCACCACATTAAAGAGCCAATCCAGAAAATTTCCTGATGTTGTCCAAAACAAGAACATGCCAGCACCAAACAGCAGTGCATAGATGACACCGGGAATAAATATCCATTTCCACAGCTTATGCCGCTTTATAAAATTGTGTGCACGGAAATAAGCCTGTACTGCTATGACGAGTTCTTTAAGCAAATGTTTTATTTTTAATTTGAACAGGCGTTAAACAACGGGGCATCGCAAAATAAACCATTAAATGCAAAAGCTCAACAAAGAATTTTATTTGGGAACTGATGTGGCCGTGCTGGCCCGTGAACTGCTGGGCAAAATTGTAGTTACAAAATTCAACAATCAATATACTGCAGCACGTATTGTGGAAACAGAAGCTTATGCAGGCATTATTGACCGTGCATCGCATGCGTACAATAGCAAAAGAACAAACCGCACAGAAATTATGTTTGCTGAAGGCGGATATGCTTATGTGTATTTATGCTATGGTATTCACCATATGTTTAATATAGTAACAAATAAAGCCGGCAAGCCCGATGTAATACTCATACGTGGAGTAGAGCCACTTGAAGGAGGCAAATGGATGCTTCAACGTTACAAAAAGGACAGGTTTGACAGCAGTATTGGCCGTGGCCCGGGGAATGTGGGTAAAGCACTTGGCATCTTTACAGCACACACAGGCACATCACTACTAAGCAAGCATTTTTTTATTGCTGAAGATGGAGTCAATCATTTAAACATTATGGCTTCAAAAAGAATTGGTATTGATTATGCAGGTGCACATGCGCAATGGCTGTATCGTTTTTTTATAAAAAACCACCCGCAGGTTACAAAGCATCCTTTCAATAAATCAGCAATTGCAATGTTGTAATGCTTATTTTTAGCCAATGGATTTCTTTAAAACCAACCGACAAATTATTTTGTTTGCTGCGGGCATTGCTATAAGCCTTTTTTTATACTTCGTTAATCCTTTTTCATTAAATGCAGATGCCTGTAAAGCTGTGGCAGTAGCGGCACTAATGGTGAGTTGGTGGGTGATGGAAGCTATGCCCATGCCGGCTGTTGCATTAATTCCATTGTTTCTTTTTCCGCTTTTAAAAATTTCAACCATTGAAGAAACAAGCAAGGCTTATAGTAATCCTGTGATCTTTTTATTTATGGGAGGGTTCATGATTGGTCTTGCTATTGAAAAATGGAACCTGCATAAACGCATTGCCCTGCAAATAGTAAAACGTACCGGTACAGGTGGAAATAAAATTATTCTAGGGTTTATTATTGCTACGGGCTTTTTGAGTATGTGGCTCAGCAATACGGCGACTACCATGATGATGTTTCCTATTGCATTGAGTGTAATTGCTGTAATGAAAGAGCATGAACAAGAGGGCACGAGCATGAAAAACTTTGCATTGGTGCTGATGCTGATCATTGCTTATGCCAGTAATATCGGTGGAATGGCTACAGTAATTGGTACACCACCCAACGTGGCTTTTGTAGCATTTATTGAAAAGAAATATGGATATACCATTGCTTTCAGTGATTGGATGATGGTGTGCACACCACTTGCTTTGTTATTGCTTTTGAGTTTGTATGTTGTTTTAACCAAATGGATGTTCCCCAACAGAATTAAAAGCAGTGTTGAAGCAAGAAATTTTATTGATCTTGAATTAAAAAATCTCGGCCCCGTTTCAAAATCAGAAGCAAGAGTTCTTTTTGTATTTGTTCTTACTGCAATGCTCTGGATATTTAAAGACCTCATCAACAAGCAACCATTTTTTAAAGTAGATGATAATATGATTGCCGTGTTTGGAGGTTTACTGCTCTTTGCTATACCTTCTGTAAAAGATGAAGAAGGCAAACAAAGAATGCTGCTTGAGTGGAATGATACTTCAAAAATGGCATGGGGCATTTTATTATTGTTTGGCGGCGGCATAGCCTTGGCAGGCTCACTTGAAAAAGCAGGTGTAATGACATTGGTGGGGAAGAGCCTGGCGAGTTTCAGTACCGGTAATAGTTTGGTGCTGGTGTTTATGATTACTGTTGTTTCTATTTTTCTGAGCGAAGTAATGAGCAATATTGCACAGGTAATTGTTTTATCACCCGTTCTTGCTGCATTAGCTGATGCCCTGCACCTGGACCCATTATTACTAGGTATTCCCATGACGCTTGCCGCAAGTGCCGCATCTATGCTGCCCATGGGTACACCACCTAATGCCATTGTGTTCAGCAGTGGTTATATTAAGTTGAAGGATATGCTCAAAGCAGGATTGGCATTAAATATCATCAGTATTATTTTAATCACTTTGTTTTGCACCTACTTGCTTCCGTACATAATGAAATTGGTACAGATAGTCCCTTAAGCTTTGTATATTTTAGGGAAGATTTTTTGAAATAGGAAGATTAAAAAGCGGGAATACTTTCGATTTTAAGAAATTATACATTAATTAATTTACAGTAAGCCTTGATCAAACAATAATTACTCATTTTAATTTAGTTATTTCTTATTATTAAGTAAATCCATAATCTTATCCAAGCATCATTTTCATGAATTTTCAGATAAGAAATAACATCCACGGATTAGAAATAAATAACCTAACGACTTTTATAATGGTAGCTTATAATTTATTTACAGGACACTTACAGTACTAATAAAAGTATTCGAAACAAAATACGTGTAGACAAAATTAATTCTAAAGGAATTTGGCTGATGAGTCTTTATTTATTTGTTGTAGCATAAATAAAAAGAACAAAAAGTATTATTAAATACTTTAATGTATTAGAGGTTGGAATAATGGCAACATATGATACTGACAATGAAATTGAGTAAGCTGGATTTATATCAAAAGTGAATAACGGAGAAATGAATGAGGACTTTATCTGCTCGTATGGAAAGGATAAAAAGCCACATACTTCAATACTGAAATAAGCTTTTGAGTTCTTTAACAGAGCTGAAACTTTTTTGGATCATTTGCTGGTTAATGGAAATACAAATTCGGCAGTTTAAAATTTGGGGCAGGTGAATTTCTTTTTATTGGGGTCAGCATGCTTTTTTATGTAGATAAGAGAAACTTCCATACCTCCTCTTCGTTGAGAGGCAGCAGCAAGGCGTGAAGTATTTACATCATAAGTTACACCAAGTCTGAAATTACCGGTTTCCAATCCGATATATGGAATGATGGCATCATTCAAACGCACCCAAGAGCCAAAATAAACTTCAGTGGCGTTATCATAATCATCATTCACCGTTAAACCCAATGCGCCACCAAAAATAGTTTCAGTAGCACCTGCCTGCCGCTGATGCAATGCACTTACAAAAACTGTTTTACCATCAGCCACAGGAAAATAACCACCGCCATGCACTGTAATTCGTGGATTCATCAAATATGTTGCCCCCTGGAAACTTACTTTGGGCCGGTTAATATGATACATAGATGCTCCGAAGTAAAAATTATTATAATCAGTTGTAGCACCGGTATATAAAAACCCGGCGTTCACATCCATATAACTCAAATTCAAAAATTGCCCGTTGCCGTTAAACACTTCGCTGGTAACACCGGTAAAACCCAATGATGTTAATTCATCTGCAAAATCAAGTTTACTTAAATCTAAACGTCGCTGTGCATAGGTGGTACTGAAACCTGCACCAATTGAATGATAGCCGTTTTCATCCAAACCTTTATGATAAGCCAGTGACCCTGAGATATAACTATTCTTCATCACTCCGGAACCATTTACATCATACATGCCCATAATACCCACACCAAACTGATCAAACTCAGGAATACGGTTTTGTAAAATACCTAAGTCGAGAGATGCAGTTCCTGTTCTGAAGGCGGTATTAATTGTTGGCCATTGGTTGCGGTAATTTATGGCTAGACGTGAAGTTCCATTAAACTTACCCGTTGTGGCGGGGTTAAGAGTGAGGGGTGATGCAAAAAACTGGGAAAAATTAGGGTCCTGTGCTTTTGTAAAAAAAACAGTTAGGGTGAAAATAAAAGCCAGTATAGGTTTTTGCATTAATAATAAGTTTTGGCCGTTTTTATGAACGGATATATGGTTTTCCAGCCTATAACGAAAAAATTGTTGATTTCTTACATCTGAATCTTAGTTCCAAACGCCAAATCCCCTGCATCGCCCAAACCGGGAACAATATAACCCTTGGCCGTTAACTCATCATCAATGGCTCCGCACCAAATTTTCACTTTTGGCTCGTTGCGGTGCACATATTCAATACCTACTGTACACGCAATGGCACACACAATATGAATTTCGGCTGGCTGGCCCTCATCTCTTAAATACTGTACTGTTTTTACCAGAGAACTGCCGGTAGCCAGCATTGGATCGGCAATTATAATTACCCTGTTCTCAAGCGATGGGCAGCTTACATAATCTAAACTGATTTCAAAACTGCCATCTCTGTTGTGTTTCCGATATGCCGAAATAAAAGCATTATCAGCCCTGTCAAAATAATTAAGCAGGCCCTGATGCATGGGAAGCCCTGCTCTTAAAATAGTAGCAAGCACGGGTTGATTCTTCAGCATTTTTGAAGGTGCAGTGCCAAGAGGTGTTGTAATCTCCCGCTCTTCCCATTCCAGTAATTTACTGATTTCATAAGCTGCCACTTCCCCAATGCGCTCCAGATTGCGGCGAAAACGCATGCGGTCGTTCTGTACTTCTACATCACGCAACTCAGCTACCCAGTTGCTTACCAGCGAATGTTGATCACTTAAATTAATTACCATAAAAAGAAATTGATTCGTTGAGCCGTACTTTTACAAATCTAATTGGAAAAAGTAAATTCAGGAAAAATGGTTTATAGAGTAGCAGGAATTTTAAATAAAGGAACAGAAGCAATTACTATTGCATTTGTTGAGTTTGAAGTTAGCGGCAAAAACTGGTCGTATCAGATTGTTTCATCATCAACTTACAACCTCGCAGCAGATTGGCAGGAGCGGTTAAAAAATGCTTCTTCAACTGATGCGGCTGCTTACCTGCAATTACATGCTGACTATGGAAAATTGCTGGGCAACACATTTCAGCAATTTGCAGAAGAACATCAATTAGATTATAAAATCCAGCTAATTGCCTGCCCGGGATTTTCTGTATTTGATCAATTGCCATACAACTTGGGTGATGGTGCGGCAGTTGCTGCCATTACCGGCATAAATACAGTGAGTGATTTTTTTGCAGTTAATGCAGCTTTAGGAGGTTTAACCAAAAATCTTTTGTTTGATCAACTGCAGGTTCCTTCAGGTGATGAGCAGTCAACAGTGGTTTACAATTGTTTTTTTGCAGTGTTGCGCTGGAGAGAAGAAAATAATTTATTTGCAGATGGAGGAGCTTCGAGAAACAATATTGGCGGTGCCGTGTGGATTGGGCAGGAATGGTAGGAAGAGAAACCTATAGTTGTTGATCCTAAGTAGACCGATGCAAGTTTTTTGAATTTGCAAGACTCACCTATAAAAGAGTTCCATGAAATATTTTTTCATTATTCTACTTTTTGCAATTAACCGGCTTTATCAATCATTATTATACGAAAGTTCCGCACTTAGAACTCCCCAAAAATCTTATTTCTGTTATTTCAGTCATTCCCGGTTATGATGTGCATCATGCTAAAATGCTGACACTTATTCTATTTTTCGGTTTCTAAAAAATGGCACAAAAGGAACTGGTATACATGCAAGAGGCAGCATCAAATAATAATGCTCAGGAAAGAACTATTCTTGAGAAAGAATTATTTGCGCAATTGCAGGAGCAATTACCCGTGCAGTTTCAACATACGTTTCCTGATAAGATGGCTGAACGTACAGTGGTAGTTGTACCCAGCCTCACACTTGACCAAGAAATTCTTTCAAAAGTAAAAGGGCATTTTTTTTATGAAGAGCGTATGCTTTGTTTGTTGATGTTGTTACGAATGCCACGCACCCATGTAGTGTATGTTACAAGTGTACCAATAGATCCTGCTATTATTGATTACTATTTACATCTGCTGCCCGGTATTACGGGTTATCATGCATGGCAACGTTTAACTTTACTCAGTTGTTATGATGCTTCATCAAAATCACTCACCGAAAAAGTTTTAGAACGCCCACGTCTTATCCAACGCATCAAACAACAAATAGTACATACCCGCCCGGCACACCTTACTTGTTTTAATGTTACTGAATATGAAAGGCGGCTTGCATTGCAGTTAGGTATGCCATTGTATGGATGCAATCCTGATCTTGCTTATCTGGGTACAAAAAGCAGCAGCCGCAAATTGTTTCGCAATTGTAATATTCCTGTGCCCGATGGTTTTGAAGATGTAAAAAACCGTGAAGATGTAATTGAAAAACTGGCTGAACTTAAATACAAATATCCGCACTTAAGAAAAGCTGTTGTAAAAATGAATGATGGTTTTAGTGGTGAAGGCAATGCTGTTTTTAATTATATGAATGCGCCTGTGGATGAACAACTACCCTACTGGATTAACATGAACCTGCATACCCATTTAAAAATTGTTGCCGATAATTTGAGCTTAGAAACATTCTTTGAAAAATTTGAATGGATGGGTGGTATTGTAGAAGTGTTTATTGATGGCAGTATTAAATCATCCCCTTCAGTACAATGCCGTATAAATCCATTAGGAAAAATTGATGTGCTCTCCACACACGATCAGGTGCTGGGGGGAATTGACGGGCAGGTTTTTCTTGGTGCTAACTTTCCTGCCAATCATGAATATGCTGCACAACTAGGTGAATATGGTTTTATAATTGCCGAAGAATTAAAAACCATAGGGGTACTTGGCCGTTTTGGGATTGATTTTATGAGTGTAAAGGAAAATGATGAGTGGAGGCATTATGCTATTGAAATAAACCTTCGCAAAGGCGGCACTACCCATCCCTACCTCATGCTTCAGTTTTTAACGGAAGGTGATTATGATGCCAGTAGTGGTAACTATTATATGAAAGATGGAAGAAAGCGATATTATTTTGCTACTGATAATTTATATGATGAATGTTTTAAAGGATTGGTGCCCCATGATTTGATTGATATTGCCATGTGCAATGGTTTGCACTTCAGCAATGCAACTGAAGAGGGTGTGATGTTTCATTTAATTACCACACTTTCGCAATATGGCAAATGCGGACTGGTAGCAATTGGCAGCACACCGCAACGTGCAAAAGCTTATTATGATAAAGTAATTGAAGTGTTGAAGAAAGAATGTAAGGCGAATTAAAATCAATTATAAACTATAAAAAAAGCGGCTCATTACTGAACCGCTTTTGATTTTTAAAGATGTATGATTTACGCAAGATCAAATCTGTCAGCATTCATCACTTTATTCCATGCCGCTACAAAATCAATTACAAATTTTTCTTTTGCATCTTCACAAGCATATACTTCTGCAATAGCACGCAATTCTGAGTTGGAACCAAAGATGAGGTCAGCACGTGTGGCAGTCCATTTCAAATCACCTGTTCTACGATCAGTTCCAAAAAAGCCCTGTTGTACTTTATCTGCAGCTTTCCAAGTAATTCCAAAATCAAGAAGATTTACAAAAAAATCATTGGTAAGTACACCGGGGTTTTGTGTAAACACACCATGCTTTGATCCATCGTAATTGGTATCAAGTACACGCATGCCGCCAACAAGCGCCGTCATTTCCGGTGCAGTAAGTGTGAGCAATTGCGCTTTATCAATCAGCAATTCTTCAGAGCTTGTTGCTGTACGTCTTCCAAGATAATTACGGAAACCATCAGCAACCGGTTCAAGCACAGCAAATGATGTTACATCAGTTTGTTCCTGCGTTGCATCTGTGCGACCGGGAGTGAATGGAACTGAAATGCTAACACCTGCATTTTTTGCAGCGAGTTCAACAGCAGCACATCCGCCCAATACAATTATATCAGCCAATGAAACTTTTTTAGAAGTATTCGCATTGTTGAAATCAGTTTGAACTGTTTCCAGTTTCTTCAACACTTCAGCTAACTGTGCAGGATTATTTACTTCCCAGTTTTTTTGAGGTGCTAAACGAATACGAGCACCATTAGCTCCGCCACGTTTATCTGATCCACGGAAAGTAGATGCAGATGCCCATGCTGTTGCAACCAATTGAGAAACGGTTAAACCGGTATTGAGAATTGTTGCTTTTAATGCATTAATATCATTAGCATCAATAAGTGCATGATTTAGCGCAGGAACCGGGTCTTGCCAAATCAATTCTTCAGCAGGCACTTCCGGGCCGAGGTAACGTGCACGTGGGCCCATATCACGATGCGTTAACTTAAACCATGCACGTGCAAATGCATCAGCAAATGCATCGGGGTTTTCATAAAAGTGACGTGAAATTTTTTCATACGCCGGATCAACTCTCAATGCCAAATCTGTTGTGAGCATAAATGGTTGATGAAACTTTCCAGCCACATGTGCATCGGGCACCAATCCTTCACCCGCATTGCCTTTGGGTTTCCATTGTTGTGCGCCTGCAGGGCTCTTGGTTAATTCCCACTCGTATCCAAAAAGATTTTCAAAATAATTATTGCTCCATTTTGTTGGTGTAGTTGTCCATGCACCTTCCAATCCGCTTGTAATCGTATCTTCAGCATTTCCTTTTCCAAAAGTGTTTTTCCAACCCATGCTTTGTTCTTCAATAC
Source organism: Chitinophagaceae bacterium (assembly GCA_046301455.1). GTDB lineage: Bacteria > Bacteroidota > Bacteroidia > Chitinophagales > Chitinophagaceae > Lacibacter. The sequence goes on from JBKCJY010000342.1 coordinate 10,193, forward strand.
TTGCCGCAGCAGGTTCTTTACCAACATATTTTGAAGGATCAGCAGCGCCATGTGTTTTACCAAATGAATGACCTCCTGCAATTAAAGCCACTGTTTCCTCATCATTCATCGCCATGCGTCCAAACGTTTCCCTGATGTCTCTTGCTGCTGCAAGTGGATCAGGATTACCATTGGGTCCTTCAGGGTTTACATAAATCAAACCCATTTGCACAGCGCCTAATGGATTTTCAAGTTCACGTTCGCCGGTATAACGTTTATCACCCAGCCACTCTTTTTCTGATCCCCAATACACATCTTCTTCCGGCTCCCACATATCTTCTCTTCCACCGGCAAAACCAAATGTTTTAAAGCCCATTGTTTCCAACGCCACATTACCAGCCAATATCATTAAATCTGCCCATGACAATTGTTTGCCATATTTCTTTTTTACAGGCCAAAGTAATAAACGGGCTTTATCAAGATTGGTATTATCGGGCCAACTGTTTAGAGGAGCAAAACGCTGCATGCCGGTGCCACCACCACCTCTTCCATCCTGTATGCGGTATGTGCCTGCACTATGCCATGCCATACGAATCATAAAAGGGCCGTAATGACCATAATCTGCCGGCCACCAATCCTGTGAGTTGGTCATTAATGCTGCTAAATCTTTTTTAACTGCTGCATAATCAAGTTTTTGAAACTCCTTTGCATAGTTAAACTGCTCACCCATGGGGTTGGAGAGATTGGAATTTTGACGAAGGATATTCAATTTTAACTGGTTAGGCCACCAATCCTGGTTACGTGTGCCTGTACCGCCGCCTTGCTTAACGGATCCGCCTGAAAAAGGGCATTTACCCTGAGATGTACTGTTATCCATATTTGTAGTTTGAGAAATGATTAAGGGATTGCAAAGTTATAGCAAACAGTTGGTTTACATTGATGATAGCCGTCAATTAAAAAACATGTTATAATTAGTTTGCAACAAAAGAGCAGCACGCCAATTCATTACAAGTTTCTAATGCAAAACATTGTTGTAATTGAATTGTTCTGAAATAAATAAAATTATTTTCTTGAAGTTGTTACAAGCAGCCCATAGGCCGCAATGAGGTGATTGAATAATTAGTAGTAATATCCAAAAATGATATTCATTTCATCATCACTGGTAAATCCAAACTTCACCGTTTTTGAAGTATTGTTGTAATAAGTTACTTCTGATGTGAGACCCTGACCAGCCTGTAAGAGTATGGGTGGTGTAAAATTTTTAATGAGCGGGTGTTGCCAATCAGTGTTTTCATAAACCATTTCACCATTTCTTGGGCCCCCAGCAATTTTAATTATAAACTTTTCGCCCAACTGATGGTTGTGTGATGTTAACATCAGGATAGTAGTAGTTGCACCAAACGTAAATGTTTTAATAAAGGTTTTACGTTCGCCGGGTTTTATTTCAATTTCTGTATTGTTAAGGTTCAATGCTTTTGCTTCATTTATAACTGTAGAAGAAGGTACAGTATAAAAGTTGATATAGTTTTCACCTTTTATAATGAGATTGCTTTTATTAAAGTAGTGCGCATTTAAATCAACAGGAAAATTGGCAGGTACCCTCAATGCTACACCCGGCGGAAATGTATAATCAGCATTTACATCCGTGCCGCCCGCCAAGAAAATATGTTTCTGCATATCCAGCAATGTGCTTGGCACGAGGCTTCCATCAGCATTTCGCAAATCCCTCAGCACATTCGCAGCAGGTAATGCTACTCCAGGATTAAACGCATATATCACAAAATGATGACTGTTGTTTCTTCCTTTTAACTGAAACCTGTTTACAAACACATCACTGGTGTTTGGCGTATTGCGTCTAATGAATACTTCTCTTTCAAAATTTGCTGCTACATCAAACTGGTTGATGGATAATTGAAAACCACTGCCGGTAGCTGGTGGAGACAATGGCTCAAATGATGCACTGCAGGAAACTTTATCCTTCAGCAAATTTTCATCTGCCACATTTTTATTTTGAGGCGCTCCATTATCAATCCATTGTTTTACAAACGCAACCTGCCCTGCTGAAAGATAAGGCCCGCCTAATGGCATTGTTTGTCCAAAACCGCTGCTGTGATGTGCTGCATCACAAACCAGTTTATGATAAAGTAAACTCTTCATGCTTTCGCCCGGTTTCACAAGTGATAAACCGGCAGTAGCAGCAGCCGTGTTCTTTGGAATTTTGTTGATTAGATTATTATACGCAACTCCTTCAGCAAGCACAAGACCATGCTGTGCAAAACTCGCATCGGATGTTGATGCATGACATCCTGTAGTTGCGCAGGATACATTCAATATTTCTTTCTGAATTTTTGTGAAAGTTGGATTGGGATCATCAGCAACTGCATCTTTCTTTTTTTTACAGCCGGGTTCCGCAACCAAAATGAATATGGCTGATGTAAAAACAAGAATGATTTGTTTTTTCAGTTGCATCCTTCAGATTTAAAAATAAAAATTATCAATTACAAACCGTACTGATCTATTACATACAAAAGAAACACCATATTCAATGCTCCCAACTCCAACTCTCTTTTACTAACAGATTCAAACACATCATTTGCTGCATGATGATAATCAAAGTATCGCTGAGAATCTGGTCTGAGACCACACAAAACAGTGCCCAGTGGACGAAGCGGGCCGATATCTGCACCGCCGCCGCCTTCAGTAAACTCATAAACTCCATAAGGTTTAAATAATGGAACCCAGTTGCGCAGGCGTGCAAGCGTATCGCCACCAACTGAAAAACCAAATGCTCTCGGCGTAAAACCGCCTGCATCACTTTCCAATGCAAAAATGTGTTTCTTATTTTCTGCTTTGGCAAGCTCTGCATATTTTCTTCCGCCACGCAAACCATTTTCCTCATTCATAAACATGACCACACGAATGGTGCGTTTAGGTTTGATGCCGAGTTTTTTATATACGTTGATGATTTCCATGCTTTGCACACAGCCTGCACCATCATCATGTGCACCTTCAGCTAAATCCCAGGAATCTAAATGACCGCCCACTGTAATAATTTCATTGGGAAACTCAGTTCCTCTTATTTCGCCCACCACGTTATAACTCAATACGTCTGGTAGCATTTCAGATTCAGTACGGATAAATAATTTCCAACCTGCTTTTTTACGTAACTGTGCACTTACCATTTCTGCATGACGTGTAGATACTGCAATTGCAGGAATTTTAGGAAATGAATCATTATATGTAATTGCTCCTGTATGTGGGAAATCATCAATATTGCTTGCTAGTGAACGAACCATAACAGCTACTGCACCATATTTAGCAGCCATACTTGGTCCCCTGCCTCTATACTGTCCTGCTTCTGCGTAAGCTCTAAAAGTTTCAATGTAATTTGGATTCATTGGAAAATTATAAAATACAATTTTCCCTTTTATATTCTTTTCCCCCAAGCTATCGAGTTGCGCAAATGAACGCACCTCAATTACCGGTGCTTTAATTCCATTCTTGCCTGTTCCAACACTGTTCCCAAGTACACAAACATTAAGTAAAGTGGTATTATTATTACTATCAACTAAAACTGCACCACTCCTGCTTCCACGTACCCAATGCGGCACCATACATGGTTGCAGATATACCGTATCTGCTCCCATTTCCTTCATCATGCGAAAGGTTTCTTTCACTGCTTTTTCAGCCTGTGGCGAACCACTTAAACGTGGCCCAACCTGCTTACACAGAAAACGAAGGTTTTCATATGCTTTTCCATTTGACAATACTGTTTCGGAAATCCGTTTAAAAATAATGGAGTCTTTAATTGTTTGCGCCTTAACGGTTAAGCCAAGGTTTAAAAGAATGAGATAAAATAAAAATCGCATGTTGATTATTTTATGAATTAGTACAAACCTACCAAAAGCAGGATTAACGGCAATTGGCAAAAAAGCGCAGTGAATATAAAATACTAACTTCGTTTTAAGAAAA
>JBKCJY010000343.1:0-3167 GCA_046301455.1 Chitinophagaceae bacterium
CCTTTACCAAAATAACTCTTTGCATCTACAAACATCACTCCCTTTTATTGAGCAGGCAGCAAAAGAAAAAGAATCAGAAAATCTTGAATTTGTTGAGCAGCTCAAACAAATGAATGTGGCAGAAGTAGATGCTGCCGTTCAACAACTCAACAAAACCATTGAACCGCAAATTGACTGTACCCAATGCGGCAACTGCTGTAAAAGTTTAATGGTAAACATAACTGCAGCAGAAGCAGATAAAGCTTCGGCACATCTTCAACTCTCAAGAGCAGCATTTGATGAACGCTATGTAGAAAAAGGAAGCCATGAACTCATGATCATGAACAAAATGCCTTGTGCATTTTTAAGCGACAATAAATGCACAGTTTATGAAGTACGCTTTGCCGGCTGCCGTGAGTTTCCGGCCCTTCATCTACCGGATTTTACAAAACGCCTGTTTTCAGTAATGATGCACTATGACCGCTGCCCCATTATTTATAACGTAATGGAAGCATTGAAAACAGAAACAAAATTTACACCGGCAAATATTTAATTACTGCAATTTTGCCTTTACAAAATCACTCACCAGATAAGAAATGAGTTTACCAATAGAATCACTCTTGCGGCCATCCGTTAAAAAGCTGGCACCTTCACAAATGTGCAGGTAAGCAGTTTTGGTATCTACTGCAGCAAAGTTGATATATTGCCGGGCATGTGTTGGCGAAATACCTACGGGTGTACCTGCGCTGCTGAGTGTGTGCTCAATACTGTCCAGATCTAATTCTATTCCTGCATAGGTTTCATCTATAAAACCTGTGGCATGGGCAACTGCCTGTATGAAGTTTCTTTTTTCGTGTAAAAAAATATCTTCAAACGTAATAAAATCAAAGAAGGGATTGTTGGCAATATCCATCCACACGTTCTGGGGAATATAATTTTCATGCACTCCTATAACACAATACTTTTGCAAATAGCCATCTTCTTCAGCATAGCGGAATGCATTGCCGCTGTGCCGCCCCTCCAGCGGACGGTAATCAGTATGTGCATCCAGGTTAATACAATTTATTTGTGCCAGTTGCAGCAACTCAGCTTTATGTAATCCTTTGGCGGCTCCTTTGATTAAGGCATACGCATTGTTATGTCCGCCACCAATAGCTATGGGAATCTTTTTAGCTGATGTTATTACTTTGATGAGCTGTTCTACTTCTTCATCAATCATATTTACAGCATGGCGGTAAGCATCTACTTTTTCTTCATAACTGTGTGCATTGCTTTCAATTAGAGATTCTGCATCAGCAAAATCAAAATGACCCAGCAGTAAAATTTCTTCACCACTTAAAAAATCATTGCTCTGTGTATTGAGGAATGAATTGAGAAACGGAAACCATGCCGTATCAGCACCACCAATACCAAGGTTGGCTTTTATACCAATGTCTTCCGGTATACCAAAGAGGATGAATTTTGCAGTTGAAGCTTTTAAACCTGCTTCAAGCTCGTTACTGTTTTGTACAATCTGTATACGTTCACCCAACTTAGTTTCAAAGCGGCGAATTTTGGTAAGGGCCATCAGGTCTTCCTTGTTGTAAAAGCGAAATCGTTGCATAACCGAATATAAGTTAAAGTTTTGAGCAACAGTATAAGCCTTAAAAAAGCAGAGAAAGGAGCAGCGACTTCAGACCCTTCTATTAATTTAACCTTTTTACTTTTTTATTTTCAAATCACCTCCCCGTTCATCATCACTTTCTCAATTAAATTACTCCCAAAAGCATAAGGAATATAATTGATGGATGGAATCGGTTTTATAAAAATAAGATTCGCTTTTTTACCAATTGAAATACTGCCAACTTCTTCTTCAAGATTCATAGCAAAGGCACCGTTTATTGTAGCCGCATTAATGGCTTCCTGCGGCAGCATTTTTAATTGTATGCAGCTTATACTTACTACAGTGTTCATATTACCACTGGGTGATGAACCCGGATTAAAATCACTTGCCAGTGCAACAGCAGCACCGGCATCAATTAAAGTACGTGCAGGTTGATAATTCATTCTTAAGAAATAAGCAGCAGTAGGCAACAATGTACCGATGGTGTTGGAGCCGGCCAGTGCAGCAATATCATCATCCGTCATCGTTTCCAAGTGATCAACAGAAACGGCATTGAGTTCAATTGCTTTTTGCAAACCGCCGATTGAGCTGAGTTGATTGATGTGCAGCTTTGATTTTAAACCATACTTAGCTGCGGCATTGCATATTATTTCCATCTCAGCAATTGAGAAAAAACCGTTTTCACAAAACACATCCACATAATCAGCCAGTTTTTCCAATGCAATATTGGGAAGCATTTCGTTGATGATGAGATTGAGATAACCCTGATGATCATCTTTGTATTCTAACGGATAAGCATGAGCGCCAAGAAAGGTAGCCTTAATAGGAATAGGTGCATTTTGCCTGAGACGTTTTATTACACGCAGCATTTTCAACTCCCCTTCCACAGTTAGACCGTAACCGCTTTTAATTTCAATTGCACCTGTACCCAATTGTAACAATTCCAACAGGCGCTCACTTGCCAAATCATACAAAGCATCTTCACTCATAGCATTAAGCTTTTTTGCAGAGTTGAGGATGCCGCCGCCTTTAGCTGCAATTTCTGCATAGCTCATGCCCTGCAGTTTGGCAACAAATTCATCTTCACGGCTTGCTGCGAAAATCAAATGCGTATGACTGTCGCACCAAGCACGTAAAACAGTTTGCCCAGAAGCATCAATAACCGTTTCAAAATTTTCTTCGCTCTCTGTAAATTCTTCCATTGAACCAAAATCAGCAATCAGTCCGTTTTCTGCAATGAGATATGCATTCTCCTGCACAGGAAGTTTGGCAAGCTCATCGCCACGCAGCAATTTATTTTTGTGGCGAACGCCGACGAGTTGTTGAATATGTTTAATGAGCGTGCTCACGGCCTAAAAGTAGTGCTTTCTTTCAATAACAAGCAAGTAGGAAAAAGAGGAATTGTTTAAGTTTGTAATCATGATTCGCTTTACGGCAACATTACTCAAGTTTGAAGAGAAAGATGAAAAAGCAGGCTGGACTTATATTGAAATTTCATCTAAACTAGCAAAACAACTTAATCATTCGTTAAGAAAAGTTTTCGTGTTAAAGAAAAGCCGGATGCTTTTGCATTCTATGCGTGGAC
>JBKCJY010000344.1:0-3780 GCA_046301455.1 Chitinophagaceae bacterium
GCTAAAGCAATTAATGGATGCATGGGCCGATGGCATTAACTATTATCTATACAAACATCCGGAAGTAAAACCGGCATTGCTCACCCGCTTTAAACCCTGGTACACCTTATTGTGGACAGATGGAAGCATCGGTGCCATTAGTACAGGTGATGTAACTGAACAGGATGTAAAAAACTTTTACAGCAACAACTTAATGTTGAGTTCAGTTGCATTTAATGAAACTGAAGTAACTGATGAACTGGTCATCACCAACAGGGAACGAAAACACTTTGATGGCTCCAACGGTTTTGCCGTTGCACCATCTAAAACAGAAAGTGGCAATGCCATTCTTTATATCAATCCGCATACAACATTTTATTTTCGGCCTGAAGTACATGTAAACAGTGAAGAAGGGTTGAATGTGTATGGCGCTGTTACATGGGGACAGTTTTTTATTTACCAGGGCTTTAATGAAAACTGTGGATGGATGCATACCAGTAGTAATGTTGATGTGAGTGATATGTATGCAGAACAGTTAAAGCGTGCAGGTAAAGGATATGTATACAAATACAATGGCAAGTGGCTACCTGTAAAAGAAAAAACGATTGCAATAAAATACAGGCAGGGTAACTTACTGACTACAAAATCTTTCGTCACTTACTTTACGCATCATGGTCCTGTTATGGCCAAACGTGGCAATCAAATCATCTCTGTTAAAAGTAACAACAGGGATGTAAAAGGGTTGATGCAAAGCTGGTTGCGCACGAAGACCAAAGGATTGGAAGATTATAAAAAAGTAATGGAGCTTAAAGCCAATACATCTAACAACACGGTGTTTGCAGATAGCAAAGGAAACATCGCTTACTGGCATGGCAACTTTGTACCAATACGTGATAAGAACTTAAACTGGGGCAAAGTGATGGATGGATCAACTGCAGCAACAGAATGGAAGGGTTTACACACGGTTGAACAGGTGATACATGTGTACAATCCGTCAACAGGGTGGATACAAAACTGCAATTCCACACCTTTTACTGTGAGCGGCACTGCAAGCCCACTCAAAAAAAACTATCCAAGATATATGGCGCCTGATGGTGAAAACTTTCGTGGTGTAAATGCGGCACGTGTGTTGAGTAAAGAAAATAAATTCAACATTGATAAAATGATTGCAGCAGGGTATGATACTTATCTGGCGGCATTTGAAATATTAATTCCTGCATTGATAAAGAGGTATGATGCAAACATGAGTGACTCAAACTATGCAGCTTTAGTTGAGCCCATGAAACTATTAAAGCAATGGGATTACCGTGTAGGAGAAAATTCTTTTGCCACTGCATTGGCTATTGAATGGGCACAGTTACTGGGTCCCGGTATCCGTAAAGTATATATTGAAGATGGTGAAACAGATCAGGTGCAGGCAACGAAACTCTTTTGTGATTCCGCAAATGCCGCACAATTATTAAATCCATTGAAAATTGTAGTCAATAACTTCAAAGTAAAATTTGGTAAATGGGATGTGGCATGGGGTGAGCTTAATCGTTTTCAGCGTGTAAGCAATGATATTCAGCAGCAGTATGATGACAGTAAAGAAAGTGTTCCTGTTGCATTCGCCTCCAGCGCCTGGGGTATGCTTCCTGCGTATAACAGTAATTATTATCCCGGTACTAAATTGCGTTACGGAACCAGTGGTAACAGTTTTGTTTGTGCAGTGGAGTTTGGCAAACGTATTAAAGCCAAATCAGTCTTGGCAGGCGGTGTGAGTGGTGATGTAAACTCACCGTATTTTAAAGATCAGCTACTCATGTACACAAAAGGGAAGTTTAAAGAAGTATTATTTTATAAAGAAGATGTAGAAAAGAATATGGAGAGGAAGTATAAACCAGGGGAATAATAATTTATACTTGTTCCTAAAAAAAACAACAACATGGCAACATCATCAAAAATGTTAGACATGACACCGCTGGGTATGCGGTTTACAGTATTAAAAACGGCTGCTGATACCAATGGTGCTTCGCTGGATTTGCGTTGGGAATTACTCCCCGGTTGTAATATGAAAGATCCTTTGGTACATACACATCCTTACGCTATTGAAACTTATGAGGTGCTTGAAGGTGAAATGGAATTTTTTGTAAAAGATAAATGGGTGAAAGCTGTTAAGGGTGATAAACTCACAGTTGAAAAAGGTGTCGCACATACATTCAGAAATCCAACGGATAAAGTAGTTACGGTTTACAATACTCACGAGCCTGCTTTTCAGATGCAGGAATATTTTGAAGATGTTGTGAAAGTACTCAATGCAGTAACGGATAACCGCACCAAACCGTTCAGTATGAATTTCAAAGCCAAATTGTACCTCGGCGCTTTAATGAATAATTACCGAAAGGAAATCATTGCAGTAAAGCCTCCTGATTTTGTAGTTAGAATATTAGGAGTAATCAGCAGGTTGATAGGTATTAAATATTAACTATGTATAGCGCTCCATAAATAATGCCAAATTTACTGCTCTCTTTTTTGCACTTTTCGCACCTGTGTGTTACCTCCACCATCCAATGTAAGATTTACAGGTTTATTTGTTTTCCATGCACCACGTGTAAAATCAGGTATGTCAACCGTTTTTGATTTTGCTTTTACCGATTGTTCACTTAGTGTAATGATAGCACTCCACGATGCGGCATCATACACATCCATATCCAATGGCAAACCATTACGCAGACAATCAATCAAACGCCAGTCCATAATAAAATCCATTCCGCCATGTCCGCCCACTTCTTTTGCTATTTCCCCAATGTGTTTAACAATCGGTGGTGTGTACTTATCTTTTAATTGATCCTGTTCATCTTTTTTCATCCAGCTATGACCAAATGCAATTCGTTCCGGTCCCGGCCATTTTTGTGCAATGCCTTTTGTACCGCTGATCAAATGAATGCGTGAGTAGGGCCGAAGCGTTGATACATCATGCTGCAACAACATGGTCTTTCCTTTGTTGGTACGGATGATGGTATTGTTCATATTGCCACGGTAGTTTTTGCCAACATAAGGTTGAAAGAAATTATCCTTCGCTGCCATTTCTTTTGCAAGATTACCCAATGTAAAATCGCCGGTACTCATACTCACCAAATGATCCATCTTATCACCACGGTTAATGTTCATGCATTGTGCAATAGGACCAAGTCCATGTGTGGGATATAAATTGCCATTATGTTTGGCATTCTCTTTCAACCGCCACATATCAGCATAAGCATTTTTGTTAAAGAGATACGAAGTACTCAGATCATGTATGTACGCACCTTCTGCATGAACAATTTCGCCAAATAATCCATTGCGTGCCATATTGAGCGTGAGCAACTCAAAAAAATCATAACAGCAATTCTCCAGCATAATGCAATGCTTCTTTGTTTGCTCTGATGTTTCTACTAATTGCCAGCATTCATCAAGGGTCATTCCTGCATTTACTTCTGTTGCTGCATGTTTCCCACTCTTCATAGCTAGTAATGAAATGGGTGCATGTAAATGCCAGGGTGTACAGGTATACACCAGATCAACATCTTTACTTTGGCATAATGCTTTATAACCTTCATCGCCGGAAAATTCCTTTGCTTTAGATCTTCCCATTTTTTCCAGCGTCTTCTGAGATGCAGCAACACGATCTGCATACTTATCACAAAGCGCTGTTATTTCAACCCCTTCAATATAACTCAGTCGTTCTACTGCATCACTGCCACGCATACCCAATCCTACAATCCCGATACGCACAACATCCAGTTTAGGTGCTGCATAACCGCACATGTTAAATGTTTGCGG
>JBKCJY010000345.1:0-14301 GCA_046301455.1 Chitinophagaceae bacterium
GATAAACTCGTTGATGTAGCGTGTGCGTTCACGTTTTGTTTCAGAAAGCTTGCGTGCAATTTCTTTATAAATATCCGGCTCAAGGTATTTCATGGAGAGATCTTCCATCTCCGTTTTAATATTGTACAAGCCCAGGCGATGCGCAAGCGGTGCATATACATACACCGTTTCACTGGAAATTTTTAATTGCTTTTCCCGCTTCATACTGTCAAGCGTTCGCATGTTATGCAAACGATCAGCCAGCTTAATCAAGATCACACGTGGATCATCAGTAAGCGTTAATAGGATTTTCTTGAAATTTTCTGCCTGCTGTGTGGAGTTAGCATCCACAACTGTAGCAATCTTGGTGAGCCCGTCAATAATCCGTGCAATTTCAGTTCCAAATTCACGGGCTACATCTTCCAGTGTTACATCGGTATCCTCCACCGTATCATGCAGCAATGCACAAATAGTAGAACGAACGCCGAGGCCAATTTCTTCCACACAAATTTGTGCCACGGCCAATGGATGCAGAATGTAGGGTTCTCCGCTTTTGCGCCGCATGGTCTTGTGTGCATCAGCTGCCATTTCAAAAGCAGTACGCACCAGTTCCTTATCACCTTTCTTCAATTTTGTTTTGAGCGAACGTAAAAGGGAACGGTAATGCCGCAGGATTTCTTTTTTTTCCTGTTCGGGGGTAAGCGTATAGGTCTGTATGGTTGTAATCGTGTCCAGAAGGACGAATTTACGAAAAAGCCCTCTATCAGAAGCAACGAATCATTGAAACCCCCTACCTTTGCAACCCGTAAAAAACGCTCCAAAATACAAAGCTTCAATTCTGATTGTTTTCTATTTGGAATTTGTTTTTTGAATTTGATTCCCGGATGTGGTGAAATTGGTAGACACGTCAGACTTAGGATCTGATGCCGCAAGGTGTGGGGGTTCGAGTCCCTCCATCCGGACTTTTAAACAGTTATTGGGTTATTAAGTTGTAAGTTATTGGGCAAACTCCTCTTAATCAATCCTCACTAATAACCCAATAACAATTAACTAATAACTCACTCAATGGCAACAGTTACAAGAGAAAACATTGGTTTGCTTACTGACAAACTCACTGTTACAATTAAAAAGGAAGATTATTTTCCTTCATTTGAAAAAACATTAAAGAATTACAGCAAGAATGCCAATATTCCCGGTTTTCGTAAAGGCATGGTGCCCACCGGTATGGTAAAGAAAATGTACGGCCCCGGCATTTTTACTGAGGAAGTACTACGTAATATTGAACAGGGATTGAATGACTATTTGGTAAATGAAAAGCTGGAAATTTTTGCCCAGCCGCTTCCTTTGCCCAATGCAGATTTTAAACCTGCTATGGATGCCCCAGTTGATTACAGTTTTGATTTTGAAATTGGTTTGAAGCCTGCGTTTGAAATCGGCCTCAACAAAACAAAAGCTACGTTCTACAAAGTAAAGGCTACTGAGCAAATGATTAATGATGAAGTAGAGCGCCTTCAAAATCGTTTCGGCAAAATGACTGAACCTGAAACTGTGAACAGCGATGATAATGTACTCAACTTAACATTTGAAGCATGTGATGCGGATGGCAATGTACTTGAAGGTGGTTTAAAGAAAGACAATTCTTTATTAGTAAAATATTTTAGTGAAGCCTACCGCCCCAAATTAATGGGCTTGAAAAAAGATGACACGCTGGTAATTGTTTTGAAAGATGCGTTTGATGATAAAGAACGTAACTGGGTATTGAGTGATTTGGGATTGAAAGAAGATGATGCAGATGCACACTACAAACTTACGATTACCAAAGTGGGCTTAATTGAAAAGCGTGAGTTGAATGAAGAATTTTTTAAAGAAGCATTGCCAGGCAAAGAAATAAAAACCGAAGCTGAGTTCCGTGCCGCCATTGAAAATGATATTCAGGCTTATTGGGATAAACAAAGCAGCAATCAACTGCAGCATCGTTTGTATCATGTGTTGCTGGATGAAACAAAGATGGAATTACCTGAAAACTTTTTGAAAAAATGGCTTAGCACACAAACAGATGCCAACAAACAACCCAAAACGCCTGAGCAGCTAGAAGCTGAATTCCCCACATTTGTAAATCAATTAAAGTGGACACTTATCAGCGACAAAATCATTACCGAAAATAAATTAGATGTTACCGCTGAAGAATTAAAGGCAAGTTTTAAGCAGCAGGTGATGGGTTATTTCGGATCAATGAATCTTGCTGAAGGAAATATGGAATGGTTGGATCAGTACGTTGAAAGTCTGATGAAAGATGAACAGCAGGTAGATGGTACGTACCGCCGCATTATCACTGAAAAAGTGTTCAACTGGGCTGAGGGTGAAGTGAAGAAAGAAGAAAAACTTATAAGTGCGGAAGAGTTTATTAAGATGAATGAAGAACATCAGCACCACCATCATTAATAAGAAGAAGTACGAAGTAGGAATTACGAATTAAAATACCAGCCCGCTGATTAAATTCAGCGGGTTTTTTATAAATCTTCCCTGTCAAATTCAGTTAGAATACGGCAAAAAAGCAAATCAATAATCGTAAATCGTAAATCTGAATTCCGCTTCCCTGCCTTTCTGTCTCACAAATTTTCCCCGCATGATATTTGAAAACATTTTCATTCCAATCGTTTCCCTTAACTTGTAACCGAAAAAATTGACTATGGATTTAAATAAAGAATTTGAAAAGTATGCCGTAAAGCACCGTGGTATTTCAAGCGCCACAATGCACAATTATCAAACAAACTTCAACCCCAGCAATCTTACTCCTTACATCATTGAAGAACGTCCGCTCAATGTAGCAAGCATGGATGTGTTTTCAAGATTGATGATGGACCGTATTATTTTTATGGGCGAACCCATTAATGATTATGTAGCCAATATTGTGACTGCACAATTGTTGTTTTTAGAAAGTACCGATCGCACACGTGATATTCAGATGTACATCAACAGTCCAGGAGGAAGTATTTATGCAGGGTTAGGTATTTATGATACCATGCAATACATTACGCCAGATATCAGCACCATTACTATTGGTATTGCTGCAAGTATGGGTGCTGTTTTGATGTGTGCTGGCGCTAAAGGAAAACGTACTGCACTCAAACATTCACGCATTATGCTGCATCAACCGTATGGTGGTGCAGGCGGACAAGCCACCGACATTCAGATTATGGTAAATGAAGTAAAGAAACTCAAGAATGAGTTATATGAAATCATTGCCTTTCATAGTGGTCAAACATTTGATAAAGTGAAAGAAGACAGCGACCGTGATTTCTGGATGACGGCCACTGAAGCAAAAGAATATGGTCTTGTTGATGAAGTATTGGTGATGAACCCACGCAAAGCAAAAGAACAGTAATTAAAACAAAATCATTTTAAAAATGAACAAACAATATTTAAAATATCCTGTACGTATGGACGATGAAGATGAACCTAAAGAAAATCCGTTGGAACAATTTTCAGCAGCGGCTTTTGGTCCTTACAATAAAAAGTTTTTAGAGCAACGTAAAATATTTTTCTGGGGAGTAGTGCATGATAACTCAGCAAAAGAAATCGTAAATAAACTGTTGTACTTAGATGCCGTAAAGCCTGGCGAAGAAATTAAACTTTTTATCAATAGCCCTGGAGGTGTTGTTACTAGTGGCATGGTTATTTATGATACCATGAAAATGATTAGTTCGCCGGTAAGCACCATTTGTATGGGTATGGCAGCCAGCATGGGGTCAATTTTGCTGAGCGGTGGTACAAAGGGCAAACGTTTCATTTTTCCGCATGGTGAAGTCATGATACATCAACCAAGCATTGGGGGTGCACAGGGTACAAGTGCAGATTTGGAAATATTGGCTAATCAAATTGCAAAAACAAAAGAACTCGGTGCTAAAATACTAGCTGATAATTGTGGTAAAACATTAGACCAGGTAATGAAAGATTTTGACCGTGATTATTGGATGAACGCACAGGAAGCAGTGGCTTATGGCATTGTAGATGGTGTTTTGGATAAATTATAGCATCTAACTGCTTCATTTTAAAGGAGAAGCCTACGCTTCTCCTTTTTTTATAAAACTATGAGCTTTAAAAAGGCTTTCCTATCTTTGAAGGCGGTTTGCACAAAAACTGCAAACGCTAAAATCCAACATAATGGCAAAAAACAACATGCTGCATTGCTCTTTTTGTGGCCGTAATAGGGATGAAGTAAAAATCCTTATTGCAGGTCAGGAAGGACACATTTGTGAAAACTGTGTGGAGCATGCACAGGAAATTATACAACAGGAGTTGCAGTTAAAAAGCGATGCAACAGTTTCCAATTTCAAACTCAATGTTAAAAAGCCGGTTGAAATAAAACGGTTTTTAGATGAATACATTATTGGCCAGGATGATGCCAAGAAAGTATTGGCTGTTGCTGTTTACAATCACTACAAACGTTTAAAGCAAAAAACTGAAAGCGAAGTAGAAATTGAAAAGAGCAATATTGTAATGGTGGGCGAAACAGGAACAGGTAAAACTCTTTTGGCAAAAACAATTGCCAAACTATTGAATGTACCGTTTGCCATTGTAGATGCAACTGTGTTTACTGAAGCAGGTTATGTGGGTGAAGATGTAGAAAGCATTCTTACACGTTTGTTACAGGTTTGCAACTATGATGTAGCTGCAGCAGAAAAAGGAATCGTTTATATTGATGAGATAGATAAGATTGCACGCAAGGGTGATAACCCATCCATCACTCGTGATGTGAGCGGTGAAGGTGTGCAGCAGGGAATGCTTAAGTTGCTGGAAGGAACTGAAGTGTTAGTACCACCACAGGGCGGTCGCAAGCATCCTGAGCAAAAGTTGATTAAGATTAACACTGCAAATATTCTCTTTATTTGCGGAGGTGCATTTGATGGCATTGATAAAGTAATTGCACGACGTGTAAATACAAATGCTATCGGTTTCAATGTAAATAAAGAAGAACAGGAGCATATGAAGAAAAACCTGCTTCAATATGTTAATGCACAGGATTTAAAAAGTTTTGGTTTGATACCGGAATTACTGGGTCGTTTGCCGGTGGTTACTTATCTCAACCCGCTGGATGCTGAAACCCTCCGTGAAATTTTGGTAACACCTAAAAATGCGCTCATCAAACAATATCATAAACTGTTTGACCTGGAAGGCATTGATTTAACAATTGATGAAGAAGTGTATGATTTTATGGTGACTAAAGCCATGGAATACAAACTTGGAGCACGTGGTCTTCGCAGCATTTGCGAAAGCATATTAACCGATGCGATGTTTGAAATGCCCGGCAGTGATGAAAAGAAATTTCATTTAACGCTTGATTACGCTATGCATAAGTTTGACAAGAGCAAACTGAGCATGCTGAAAGTTGCTTAAGAAAGTAAAAAGTTAAAAGTCAAAATAAAATCCCGTCGTTTTTACAGCAACGGGATTTTTTTATTGAAGATTTAAGAATTGCAAAACCTGTTTAGCAGAGAATACTGGTATTTTCACAACATGAAAAAGTTGATTGTTGTTTTCATTCTTATAGTACAACTCCCGCTGCTTGCACAGGAATCAAAAGAAAACTGGGACACTTACATGGCTACTTATAAAAAAGGAGTAGGTTCAGTTTTATTGAATATGTCGTTGAAAGAAAAAGCACCTGTATTGGGATTTAATTACTTAGTAATAACTGGTGTGAAAATTAAAGAGTGTACACCAGAAGGTTTTACTACTGAACAGGAATTTCAAAAACTGTATAAAATTTCGGATGCGGTAACTGATTTGATTGATAAAAAGAAAAGAAGCATTGCTGCAGGCACATTTACTTACCAATGTGAGCGGCTGAATTATTTTTATGTGAATGACACTATCCTGCTTCGTAAATACTTAAGCGATTTTTATAGAACTTATTACCCTCAATACAGCTATATCATCCAGTTGCAGGAAGATAAAAGCTGGAGCCGTTATCTCACGTTTCTTTATCCCAACGAAGAGACAATGGAGTCTATGAAAAATCAAAAAGTATTATTGCAATTAACAAAGGCAGGTGACAAACTCACGAAAGAACGTCGTATTGATCATACGTTGCATTTTAAAACAGAAGAAGAACGCCGGGATTTTTTCCTCTGGGCTTATGATCAAAAATTTTTAATGGATAAAGATGGCTTATCAAAAGATACAAGTGCACATCCTTTTGTTTTAAAAATGTACAGAGTTGACAAACCTGATTTAACCACCATCAACCGGTTAACATTGTATCTTGCAAAAGAAGCAACCCGGTTCAACGGTGTGTATTCAAGTTGGGAAACTTTTGTAATCAAAGATTAAATTCGAAATAAATGCAAGACCTCATCAACCGCATCATGGCAAAAGGATTAACTGAGCAGCAGGCTTATTCTGCTGTTGAGGTAATTAAAAATTTTGCCAAAGAAAAATTTCCCATTTTTGGCGGTGCTATTGATAAGCTGTTTGATAAGTACGGACCTAAGAATGAAGAAGAAGATTTTTTGGATTGAGGTTGATGCCGTTGATACAGGTGTAGAAGTGTGCGACCAAGCAGAAATTTCGTAGCGTGGCAGACGCAAAACCGCTGCCATGAAACATAACTGCCCGAAACATCATCAACTTCTTTATCAGATAGCCCATGGCCGTACAGATGAAAGTTTACTTCAACACTCCCCTTGCAATAACAATCTTTTGAATTTCACTTGTGCCTTCGCCGATAGTGCAGAGTTTGGAATCACGATAAAATTTTTCAACAGGAAAATCTTTGGTGTAACCGTAGCCGCCGAAAATTTGTACGGCATCATTACTCACTTTCACCGCTACTTCACTTGCATAATACTTTGCCATAGCTCCTGCTTCAGTTACTTTTTCGCCCCTATTTTTTAAATCAGCCGCCTTGGCAATGAGTAATTCTGATGCAGCAATTTCGGTAGCCATATCTGCGAGCTTAAAGGAGATGCCCTGAAAATTGGAAATGGGCTGGTCAAACTGCTGACGTTCTTTGGAATATTTCAAAGCTGCTTCATAAGCACCTTTGGCAATACCAAGCGACAGAGCCGCAATAGAAATTCGCCCGCCATCCAGCACTTTCAACGCCTGGCGAAAACCATCGCCCACCTCACCAATACGTTGTTCATCGCTGATGCGGCAGTTATCAAAAATCATTTCAGAAGTTTCACTGGCACGCATCCCTAATTTGTTTTCCTTTTTACCTGCTTTGAAACCGGGTGTTCCCCGTTCTACTATAAAAGCTGTTGCGTTACCACTGGTTCTTGGTTCACCTGTACGTCCAATCACCACTGCCACATCACCGCTAATGCCGTGTGTAATCCAGCATTTGGTGCCATTCAGGATCCAATCATTTCCATCTTTCACCGCTGTGGTTTTCATATTTCCAGCATCGCTGCCTGTGTTTGGTTCAGTTAAACCCCAGGCGCCAACCCACTCGCCAGTTGCCAGTTTAGGTAAATATTTCTGCTTTTGTTCTTCGCTGGCACAATACAAA
This sequence comes from Chitinophagaceae bacterium, assembly GCA_046301455.1. Taxonomy (GTDB): domain Bacteria; phylum Bacteroidota; class Bacteroidia; order Chitinophagales; family Chitinophagaceae; genus Lacibacter. The sequence goes on from JBKCJY010000345.1 coordinate 7,496, forward strand.
ATATGACCCGTGCAAAGCGAATTATGCGCCGCTAAACTCAACCCCACCGAGCCGCACACTTTGGCAACTTCAACAATAGCTGCCACATATTCATGATAGCTGAAACCACTACCCCCATATTGTTCGGGAACAAAAATGCCCATCAATCCCAATTCGCCCATGGCTTTCATCGTATCAATAGGGAAATGCTGAGTTTCATCCCACTCCATTACATGAGGACGGATGTGTTTATTGGCAAAATCACGGGCTACATGCGCTACCTGATCAGTTAATTCGTTGGTCTTGAAGTTCATTGTTCATCTTTTAAATAAATGAGTCATGCGCTGAATGCAGTACATGACTCATTTGTGTTAAATAGCAATCAATCGAAACGGCAGTGCAAAGATAAGGTTCGCTAACGTGTGTTAGCGTTTTTTGAAGAATTTTTTTCCTCTACCTTATAGTGAGGTAAGGAGCAATTTTCTGATAGAGTTGTTCATCAATTGCATCAATATTTTGCAACTTCTCTACAGATGTAAACTCGCCATGCATGTTTCGGTAGTTGATGATAACATTGGCAAGCGTTCCTTTAATGTATGGATGTACTTTGAGGTCATCCACTGTTGCCGTGTTGATATTGATTTGTTTGATGGATGATGTATTTACAAGTAGAAAGGGTTTGATGTTTTGAAAAGTAGAATCGGGTAGACCGAATGTTTCTGCCACTTGCTGAACGCTGTAAAAACCTCCCAGCTTTTCACGAAAGCCCACAATCTTTCTGGCATAATAAGATCCGATGCCTTTGAGACTTTTCCACTCAGCCGTATCCGCTCTGTTGATGTCAATGGGCTTGGATGTTTTTTCTGCAAATGAAGATTTGAATGTTGTTGGTGAGGGAGTGCTGATTATTGATTCATTTGATGAAGTTGGTACAGGCACTGTTGTTGTGTTTTCAATTTTTACAAACGGTAATAATCGTTCTTTATCGCTTGCTGAAAGACCGTAAATGCGATTGATGTCTTCGGGCTTTTTAAATTGTCCGCCTTTGCTTCGGTATTTGAGAATGGTTTGTACTGTTTTGTCTTTAATGCCAAGGCGTTTCAATTCGTCTTCAGTAGCTGTGTTGGGATTAAAGAAAAAAAGTTCAGCTTTTGTTGCTGTATTGTACTGCGGGTATGTATTGTTTTTAGGTTGATACAAATCGGCTGGATTACTTTCATCATCTGTTGAAGGTGTTGATTTTTGTTTGGTGCGCATAGCAGCCAGTTGAGCCTCAGCAATCTCATCAATAACAAATTCAGTTTCATCTTTTACCAAAACAGGAAACAATGTGGGCAGCAAAGAAAACAAAACAGCAAGAACAGCAAGAAGAATCACGGCTCTTCGTTCTTTTTTGGTAAAGGTGAAGTACTCTTTTATCCAGGTGTTGCATGTGGCGGGCATGGATTAAAGATAAAAAGCAGATGAAGCAAATACAATACTACAAAGCGGGTATAAGGAAGAGACAATTGCAAAATACAAGAAACAATTTTCAAAAGAAAGGCATTAAAACTCCAGCATTAATCCATCATAACTCAAATGAATACCAATTGGCAATTCATTTTCAATTGCATCATGTAAACCTAATTGATGACTGATATGTGTGAAGTATGCATTCGGCACCTGCAACTCCTGAACGAGCGCAACTGCTTCATCCAAATTGTAATGTGAAATATGTTCTTTTTTGCGCAGTGCATTTACGACCATCGCCTTGCTGCCTTTTACTTTTTCTTTTTCATCGTCTTCAATTCTGTTGGCATCAGTGATATAAGTAAATGGTCCAAATCGAAAACCAAGTACAGGCATTTTTAAGTGCCACACCAATATGGGTTCAATAATGAGGTCGTTGATGGTAAAAGGTTCATTGGAGATGGTATTGATATTGATTTCAGGAATACCCGGGTATTTAGTATCAGAAAACGCATAATAGAAATCACGGCGAAGGGCTTCTTTTGTTAAATAGTTCGCATATACTTCCATTGGCTTTTTAGTGTGGAAGTTGAAGGCACGAACATCATCCAAACCAGCAATATGGTCCTTATGCGGATGAGTGAAGATGATGGCATCTACATTCTTTACTCCCTGCCTCAGCATTTGATAACGAAAATCAGGTGTGGTATCTACAACAACAGTAGTATATTTTGTTTGCACCATGATGCTGCTGCGCAGGCGTTTGTCTTTAGGATTGGCGGATGTGCAAACTTCACAATCGCACCCAATCATGGGAACACCGCTGCTGGTGCCCGTGCCGAGAAATGTTACTTTGAAATTTGGATAAGCCACGGGTAAAATTAGAAATGAAAAATAAGAAATAAGAAATTAAAAAATTGGTGTATCACTTTCTCATTTTTCATTCATGATTTCTCATTTCTCTGTTTCCTTCGCCGCCGCCATCGCCATTACTTCTTCATATAACTTTTGCGACTCAACGGTGAGTGCATCAAATGAAATAACTAATTGCGGTATTAAATCCAGCATGGTATTGATGCGTCCTTCCATTTGCATGAATTTGTTAAGCACCACTACTTTGCGTTGCTCCAGTATGCAGTAACCACTTTGAAAAGTACCTCGTTCGTAACGAACAATGTAGCCGCTTTCTTCTAAAATGGCTTCAAGTTTATCTAAAGTTGTTTGATTCAGTTTCATAATTACGTCCTAATTCCACCCACGTTTAGATGATGGATATTATAAGTTGCAAATTTATCAGTACCACAATTGAAAAAGGAAGAATAGGCGAATGACTTTTCCACAGTTCGTACTTATTACTTCTATTTACTCGTCATCCTTACCACAGGCACTATCATTTCCTCTAAACTCACACCTCCATGCTGAAATGTGTTGCGATAATAGTTTACAAAGTGATTGTAGTTATTGGGATAACAGAGAAACATATCTTCCCTTGCGAAAATAAACGATGAGTTGACGTTAGGTGTGGGTAGCCCTGCCTCTTTCGGGTCACGAAAGGCAAGCACATCTTTGCTATCATAATTCAAATTTCGACCGTGTTTGTAGCGAATGTTAGTGGTGGTCTCTTTATCACCAATTACTTTGGCGGGCTTTTGTACACGTATGCTGCCATGGTCTGTAGCCAGTACTATGTTTATTTTTTTATCAGCAATTTTTTTCAAAGCATGGTTCAAAGGTGAATGTTCAAACCAACTGGCAGTAATGCTGCGGTAACTCTTTTCATCATTGGCCAGTTCTTTGAGCACCTCCATTTCTGTACGTGCATGGCTCAGCATATCTACAAAGTTGTACACAATCACATTTATGTCATTATTAAGCAGGTTATGAATGTTGTTCACCAAATCCTGTCCCGCCTGATGATTCAATACTTTGGTATAAGAAACTTTCAAATCACCTTTGTTCAAACGTTTCAACTGTGCACGGAAAAATTCTTCTTCATGCAGATTCTTCCCGCCTTCATCATAATCATTCTTCCACTGCTGCGGAAATTTCTTTTCAATATCAATGGGCAGCATACCACTGAAAATGGCATTACGGCAATACTGTGTAGCGGTGGGTAGAATCGAATAAAATGTTTCTTCTTCTGCAATGCGAAAGCTTTCTGCAAATAAGGGTTGAATGGTTTTCCATTGGTCAAAACGCAGATTATCAATCAAGATAAAAAACAAAGGCGTTCCTTTCGCTGCGTGAGGTAATCCTTTAAACTGAAACAATGTATGACTCATGATGGGCGCTTGAGCAGCTTTGGGGCTTAACCACTGTGCATAGTTCTTAGAAATGTATTTGAAGAACTCATTATTAGCTTCATCCTTTTGCGATTGAAGTATTTCACTCATCTCGGGACTGTCTGCCTTACTCATTTCCAGTTCCCAGTAAACAAGCTTTTTATAAATATCCATCCACTCAGTGTAATTGGGATTGCTGTTGAGCGCCATAAACAAATTACGGAACTGCTGTTGGTAAGCACTGGTTGTTTTCTCGCTCACCAACCGCTTATTGTCAATAATTTTTTTTAAACTCAATAATACCTGATTTGGATTTACAGGTTTGATGAGATAATCACTGATTTGTGAGCCAATAGCATCATCCATCAAATTCTCTGTTTCATTTTTGGTGATGAGAACTACAGGAATGGATTGATTTACTTCTTTGATTTTAGCCAATGTTTCCAAACCGGTGATTCCAGGCATGCTTTCATCCATCAGTACCACATCCACAGGATTTTCTTTTACATAATCAATTGCATCAAAACCATTGGTAAGGGTTTGCACTTCATAACCCTTCGCTTCTAAAAACAATTTCTGCGATTGCAGACTTTCAATTTCATCATCTACCCAAAGTATTTTTGCTAAAGCCATTGTTGAATTATGATTTTAAATTTACGATTTCAGATTTTATTCTACCCATTGCTCTCCTGCATGCAAAGTTTGTAAATGTATTGAATTCCTTCCCTTCTGTTACCTTTGAATTTTTATATCTAGTAATTTAACAGCACAACAACAATGAAGTTCAGAAAGATAGTTAACGACCCGGTTTATGGTTTCATTACGTTTGATGATGAATTAATTTATAAAGTGCTCAGTCATCCCTGGTACCAGCGTCTGCGGCGTATTCATCAAATGGCTTTGGCACATATGGTATATCCTGGTGCAGTACATACTCGCCTGCATCACAGCATGGGAGCTTATCACCTCATGTGCCAGGCATTAACTGAATTAAGAAGCAAGGGCGTTGAAATAAATTTTGAAGAAGAACAAGGCGCTAAAATCGCCATTTTGCTGCACGATATTGGTCATGGCCCTTTTAGCCACGCATTGGAACATGTACTCATTAAAGATGTTCATCACGAAGAAATATCACTGCTCATTTTTGAACAGCTCAACAATGAATTCAATGGCGCATTAGATACTGCATTGAACATTTTCAAAGGCACCCATCCCAAAACATTTTTGCACCAACTCATAAGCAGCCAACTGGATGTGGACCGTATGGACTACCTCACCCGTGATAGTTTTTACAGTGGTGTAAACGAAGGTGTCATTGGTTATGACCGTATTATTAAAATGATGACGGTACACAACAACGAAATTGTAATTGAGGAAAAAGGTGTGTATTCCGTTGAAAAATTTTTAGTTGCCCGCCGCTTAATGTACTGGCAGGCCTATTTGCACAAAACCGTGCTGAGCGCAGAAAACATGCTGGTAAAAATATTGGAACGGGCAAGATTTTTGGCTAATGAAAGCACAGGGGCTTTTTCAGCCAGTTCGATATTGGATGAGTTTTTAAGAACAACTGATTCAGCAGGGTTCATCCGTGGCAATCTTGCAAAGTTTTGTGCATTGGATGATTATGATGTACTAAGCTCCATCAAACAATGGTCTTCACATCAGGATAAAATTCTCAGTACGCTCAGCACCATGCTCATTAACCGAAACATGCTTAAAACAAGACTTCAGATGCAGCCCATTTCTTTAACTGAAAAAGAAAGCCTTCAGGCAAAAGCAGCGGAATGGCTGAGTGTAACTGTCAATGAAGCAGCGTTCCTGGTGTTTGATGGCATTGCAGAGAACAGGATGTATAATACAAGAAACGAGCGCATCAACATCCTGTTTAAAGATGGAACAGTAAAGGATATTTCTGAAGTTGAATATGGATTGATTCATTTAACAGGAAGCAGCCCGGCTCAAAAGTTTTATCTTTGTGCCCCGGGCCAAATTCTTAAAAAAGCAGTTCAGGCATCATAAATCTTGTTTGGCAGCGTTTTTGGGATTACCTTTAATTAATACACAAACTACATGGAGTTCACAGCGCATCAGATTGCGGCAATAGTTAGCGGAAGAATTGAAGGAAATGCTCAGGCTGTTGTTCATTCATTTGGTAAAATTGAAGAAGCCCAGGCTGGACAGCTTACATTCTTAGCCAATCCCAAATACGAAGAGTTTTTATACAGTACCAAAGCATCTATTATTATAGTTAATGAAAGTCAGGAGTTGAAAGAACCTGTAACTGCCGCACTCATCCGTGTGCCTGATGCATATACTGCTTTTGCCACTTTATTACAAACTTATGAGAAGTTAGTAGCCGGCAAATTAACCGGCATACAGGAACCCTCGTATGTTGCAAAAACTGCGCAACTGGGCGATTCCATTTTTGTAGGCGCCTTTACGTACATAGGCGAAAATGTAAAAGTGGGAAAGAACGTAAAAATTTATCCGCACTCATTTATTGGTGATAATGTGGTAATTGGTGATAACTGCACCCTGCATCCCGGTGTAAAAATATATCATGATTGCAAGCTTGGCAACCGCATTACCATTCATGCAGGTACTGTTATTGGCGGGGATGGTTTTGGTTTTGCACCGCAAAATGACGGCACCTATAAAAAAGTGCCGCAAATAGGAAATGTAGAAATTGAAGATGATGTTGAAATAGGAAGCAACTGCTCCATTGACCGTGCCACGATGGGTAGCACCATCATACATGCAGGTGCCAAGTTGGATAATTTAATTCAGATAGCACATAATGTTGAAATAGGCACACATACCGTTATTGCAGCGCAAACCGGTGTAAGCGGCAGTACAAAAATTGGCAACAAGGTAATGATTGGTGGTCAGGTGGGTATTGTGGGACATATCACCATTGCCGATGGCAGCCGCATCAACGCACAAAGTGGCGTTAGCAAATCACTCAAACAAAACAACAGCATCGTTACAGGCTCTCCCGCCTACGATTATACAAGTATGCTCCGCAGCCAGGCTGTTTTCCGCACCTTGCCTGATATGGAAAAACGAATTGCAGAGCTGGAGCAACTCATCAAGCAA
>JBKCJY010000346.1:0-2025 GCA_046301455.1 Chitinophagaceae bacterium
GCAAACGGCTGAAATCAGTGGAGGTTTTTACATGAATGAGATAATTGTTGGTGCTTTGCTCAGGGATTACTTTTTCAACAGTGCCAATTAATACACCCTGCGGAAAATCAGAATACTGGCTTGTATAAACTGTATCACCCGATTTTAATTTTACGCTCTTAGGTATATCACGCAACTGCACACGTCTTGGATTGGCGCCATCCCATTCAATACGTCCGCTCTCTCCTGTATTTTTTAAACGTGCACTGATGCGGCTTTGTTTGTGCAGCATACTCATTACTGTAGAAAAATTTTCACTAACATCAAGCACCACTCCTACTACACCATTGGGACCCACAACAACCATTGCAGGCGCTATTCCTTGCTTGCTGCCACGATGTAAAGTGATGTAATTGTTCGGAAGTGAAATACTGTTGTTCACCACTTCTGCATCCATATATAGGTAGCGGCGGCGGATACCTGTAGTATCTAAAGTAAGCGAATCTATAACAACACGTGAAGCAGTATCAGCCGCCTGGAAATTTTGATGTTGCTGATTTTGTAATTCTTTGAGCTTTCTTCTTAAATCTGCATTTTCCTTTTTGAGATTGAAATAATGCTCCACATCAGCATACTTTGTTTGAATGCTTCCGGTAATTTCTCCAGCCGCATCCATATAAGCTGCCTCGTGAAATTTATTATAACTCACAAGAAGACTGATGCTCACTATTTCCAGCACCAGGAAAAAGAGTAACACGGAATACCTGCGGATAAAAGCGAAAAGATTTCGCACTTGAATTGAATGATTTAATAGGTTGGACTACTTACAAAATCAGTTACGCATTACAAATGGAAAGCGGTTGTAATTTTTTAAAGCAATACCTGTACCACGAACTACGCTCTTTAACGGATCATCAGCAATATGTACAGGCAATTTAATTTTTTGTGTGAGGCGCTTGTCTAATCCACGCAACAATGCACCACCTCCGGTGATGTAAATACCACGACGGTAAATATCAGCAGCCAGTTCCGGCGGTGTCATTTCCAAAGCTTTTAATATGGCTTCTTCAATTTTGAAAATGCTTTTATCTAATGCTTCAGCTATTTCCTGGTAACTCACCATGATTTGCTTGGGAATACCGGTTACAAGGTCACGGCCGTTTACAGGAATATCATCGGGTGGATTATCCAAATCCTTCATGGCACTTCCAATCTGGATTTTAATTTGCTCGGCTGTGCGTTCACCAATCAACAAACTATGATAGCGGCGCAATGCTTCCATTATATCTGCTGTAAACTCATCACCTGCAATTCTTATACTTTGGTCACATACAATGCCGGCAAGAGCAATTACAGTAATGCCGGTTGTGCCACCTCCAATATCTACAATCATATTGCCCACCGGCTCTTCCACATCAATACCAATTCCAAGAGCAGCAGCCATTGGCTCATGCAACAGATAAACTTCCTGTGCGCCTGCCTGCTCTGCACTGTCACGAACGGCACGCTTTTCTACTTCAGTAATACTGCTGGGTATACAAATCATCATGCGCCATTTGGGGGCGAATAATGGTTTTTTATTGTACACAAGTTTGATCAACTCACGAATCATTAATTCCGCTGCATTGAAATCGGCAATTACACCATCCTTTAACGGGCGAACTGTGCGGATGCTTTCATGTGTTTTTTCATGCATCATTAACGCCTTTTTCCCAACAGCCAACACATTTTTGGGGTTGTTACGGTCAAGCGCTACGATGGATGGCTCATTAACTACAATTTCGTCGTTGTGAATAATGAGCGTATTGGCAGTGCCGAGGTCAATGGCAATGTCCTGAGTAAAGAAGTTAAAAAGTCCCATTTTGTATAGAGGAAAATTAAATTAAAAATAGTATTGCAAATGTGAGTGAAATAATTGGAAATAACAAAGCGAAAACCCTGCCAGCAAAAGATTTTTAAAGATTTTTTTTACGGCGTGCTCTTACGTTGGTGTTTTTTGTTTTCCCAATGAAATGCCCATAAGCAAAGCTTACCAACAGAAAATGA
>JBKCJY010000347.1:0-1352 GCA_046301455.1 Chitinophagaceae bacterium
TAAAACTTGTTTAAAGCGGTTTGGCAAAATAAAGCAGCTTGCCCTTGTTGCCAAATACTAAATCTTTACCATCAGCTTTGTAAACAGGAAATGTCCATTTATTGGTACCTGCATTTATTTGTATCGCTGTACCGTTAATGACGATAGTGCATGTTGCTGTTTCTGATTTTTCATTATTGTAAAATGTTACTTCACCTGTAGCGCTATTTTCATCAATCTTGTTAGTGATTTTTAAATTCTTGATGAGAACAGTATTTGAATTGATAGTTCCAGGTGCTGCCTGTCTGCGGTAAATATTCCAGTTACCTTTTAATTGATCAATATTTGGCTTTACAGGTTGATCATATGCTTCTGTTGCCACAGGAGTTTTGCCGACAGTTTCAATCCAGAATTGATTCACTTTTAAGAGCTTGTGAATAAACTCATCCTGGTCATCAAGCACAAGCGTATCATTTGTTGCAGATAGTATCGTATAAATGTCTGCTGCTGCAACCAAAATATTTCCGGGAGCTTCCAGCATTGCTTCCCCTTTGATATAAGTCTTATTGCCATCACGTGTTTCCACTTTGTCATCTCCTTTAAAAAAGATGAATATAGTGTCTGTAATGGATGCCAGGTTTCCGTTTTTATAAGTTCGCTTCACCTCTTGCCATTTTCCTTTGAATTGAGCGATAGAATAATTGTAAGTAAATTCATTTTTTGGTTTAGCTCCCACTGTTATGGGTGTTACACCCTGACGTTTTACACTTCTTTGCTGTGCAGTAATAGATGAACAGATGATTAAAGCAGCTATAAAGACATAGAGTATCTTTTTCATGATCCGAAAGTTTAAAGATTAGCGAAAAGAAAAATCTGAGGTAAGATACTGTGTTTATTTAAATTATTAAAACTGCTTTAATTGTCTCTAGTAATCAAAAATTTATTCCGCTCTTTTACTTTGCCATCTTCACGCAACTCAAAATAATACCATCCTGAACGTAGAAAGATAGCTTTATCCAGTTTGAGTTTGGGTTCTTTTACATGTTCAACTACAAAAACCGGCCTTCCTTCTTCTTTTAAAAACGTGATGGAATATTTTTTTGAAGCCGCCTGCGGAAGGTCTATCATTACATTTCCATCATCACCGGTATAAACAACTACAGATGATTCCCATACTTTTTTTACCGGTGCTGTATTTACGGGTGGTGGAATTTTTCCGCCAGCCTTATTGTCTTGATTGTTGATTCCGGCAGGTCCGGTAGCATTCAGCTCTGCCTGTTCTTTTTCAGTTAATTCTTTTTCTTTTGTTTCCTGTTTATTGGTTTTAACAACAACTTCTTCAATCGCTCTTTTTGATTTAGTGAAAATATAAT
>JBKCJY010000348.1:0-6892 GCA_046301455.1 Chitinophagaceae bacterium
CAGGTATCAGGTTTGGGGTGCAGACCTTGCTCCAAAATTGGTCATGATAAATGTCCTAAGGGCCATTTTAAATGTATGGAGCAGCAGGATGTGCAACAGATAGCAGCAATGGCACAGAGCTGGGCAAAAACGTTAAGATAAAAAAACGGTCTCAGGTAATGAGACCGTTTAATATAAAATCAAAGTTTGAAAACTATAAATCAAACGAGTTATAAAGTCTTCAACACATCATTCATACTCCGCACAGCATCTGCACTTTTGTTAAATGCAGCCTGCTCATCAGCATTCAATTCAAAATCAACAATTTTTTCCCAGCCGTTGCGGCCAATAGTAACAGGAACACCAAGGCAAATATCTTTTTGCCCGTATTCACCATCCAATGCTACGCAGCAAGTGAATAATTTCTTTTCATCACGCACAATACTTTCAACCAATGCAGCTCCTGCAGCACCAGGCGCATACCAGGCACTGGTTCCAATTAAAGCTGTAAGTGTAGCGCCACCCACCATTGTATCCTTTACTATTTTTTCCTGCTGCTCCGCACTTAAGAATTTTGTTACTGGCACACTGTTCCATGTAGCCAAACGAATCAAAGGAATCATGGTTGTATCGCCATGACCGCCCACAACCACAGCATTCAAATCTGAAGGAGAGCAACCAAGATGTTGGCTCAATTGGTATTTAAAACGGCTGCTGTCTAATGTGCCGCCCATTCCAATAATTCTGTTTTTAGGGAGACCTGTTGATTGCAATGCCAAATACGTCATTGTGTCCATAGGGTTGCTAATAACAATGATGATGGCATTGGGAGAATGTTTCAAAATATTTTCACACACACCTTTCACAATGCCAGCATTTACACCAATCAGTTCTTCACGTGTCATGCCCGGTTTGCGTGGAAGACCTGAAGTGATTACCACCACATCGCTGTTTGCAGTTTTTGAATAATCATTGGTGCTTCCGGTAATTTTGGTATCAAAGCCAAGGAGTGTGGCAGTTTGCATCATGTCCTGTGCTTTACCTTCGGCAATACCTTCTTTAATGTCAAGCAATACTAATTCATTGCACAATTCTTTACGGGCAATATTATCGGCACAGGTTGCACCTACGGCACCGGCACCTACAACAGTAACTTTCATTGATGAGTAATTTATGTGTGAAGAATAATTTTTGTGCGGCAAAGGTAATGGCAGCCGCTGTTATTGCCAACCAGTATTTGTTAGTAGTATGCTATGATTTTTATCAGTATTAATCTTTAGGTAATTGTGCAATTAGGTTTTCAATCTTCATTTGACCATCGTTTGTAAATAGCAGTTCTCCTTTTTTGTTATAGATGGCCAGGTAGGGCGTGAATTGTGAGCGATAGTAGGGCGAAAAGAAAAATAACACATCCCTGCCCATGATGATATTTTTGTATTTCGACAGTTGATAGCGTTCATAAAACTCTTTCATGAGGTGGAAAGGAAGAATGGTGTTCATAACAATCTGCGTATTTTTAAATGCATCGATGTTCTTGATGATGTCTTCCGTTTGATGCTGGCAATGATCGCAATCCGAGCTGAACAGCATAATGAGGGTGTTTTTATTTGTATCAAGGTTCTCTGTATAGAAATTGGTAACGCTATCTACCAGCATTAGTTTAAAGTCAGGAATGCGCAGGCCTTTAAGATGTGCGGGAATGGAATCAACAGATGCTGATAAAGTAGCTGAAATAGTGATGAATGCAACAAACAGTAGAAATGATTTCATGCTGCAATTTATTGAACATAGACGAGCGAGGATGCTAAAGTTTGTTTGCTTCATTTGAAAAGGAACCATGAACGGAGCGAATCATTCACTGAGTGATTCGAAGCCAAAAATGACTCTTTGTTTGCACCTCAGCCTGTTCCCCAAAAAGTATTTCAACTTGAGCAGTTCAAAAATTCATCCTTTTTACTTTTACTTCCTACTTCTCATCCCTTACCTTTGCCCCCTCAAAAAAAGATTTTATGGCAAATACTTCTGACATCAGCCGTGGTATGATTATTAAACAGGACGGCAGTCTTTACAAGGTGATTGAATTTGGAGAAAATAAAACTGCCCGTGCAGCGGCAAAAGTGTGGGCAAAGCTTAAAGGCGTTGATAATAACCGCTCTATTGAAGTTACCTGGAACAGTGGCGAAACCATTTATCCCGTTCGTGTGGAGCGTCATGATTTTCAGTTTCTTTATAAGGATGATACTGGGTACAACTTTATGAACACTGAAAGTTTTGAGCAGATAGCGGTACAGGAAGCGGTAATTGACGCACCTCAGTTTTTAAAAGAAGGTGATGCGGTGAGTGCATTGATTAATACAGAAACCGAATTGCCCATGAGTATTGAACTGCCTGATAAAATTGTAGTGAAAGTAACTTACAGTGAGCCGGGAGTTAAAGGCGATACCGCTACAAGAACCCTCAAACCTGCGACTGTTGAAACTGGAGCAACCGTTATGGTTCCATTGTTTGTAAACGAAGGTGAAATGATCCGCATCAATACCAAAACAGGTGATTATGTAGAGCGTGTAAAAGAATAATTTTACGATTGATTATGATAAAAGAAAAGGGCTGATTTTTCAAAAATCGGCCCTTTTTTTCTGTTTTTTGCCCAATTTTTTACGAAAAATGAGCAAAAATGATGGAAATCCGCTTAGTTTCTTACCTTAGCCGCCATTCAAAAATTATCAACCAATCTAAACTTACATTTATGGATTTGAAACAAATTCAGGAGTTGATTAAACTGGTCAACAAAAGCAATCTCAGTGAGGTAAGTATTGAACAGAAAGACTTTAAAATCACCATAAAACAAAAAGAAGAAGTTATTCAACAGGCAGTATTTAACCCTGCTGTTTCTTATGCTCGGCTCCAGCGCCTGCTCCTTTGCCAGCTGCTGCACCCGCTGCACCTGCAGCTCCAAAAGCTGATGACAGCAAATATGTAACTATCAAAAGCCCGATGATCGGTACCTTCTACCGCAAAGCATCACCAGATAAACCGCCATTTATTGAAGTGGGCGATGAAATAACTCCGGGCAAAGTGGTTTGTATTATTGAAGCCATGAAACTGTTTAATGAAATTGAGAGTGAAATCAAGGGCAAGATAGTAAAGGTGTTAGTTGATGATCACAGTCCTGTGGAGTATGATCAACCTTTATTCCTCGTTGACCCGAGTTAAGTTAAAAGTAAAAAGTAAAAGAGCTGACATGGAAATCATGCAGCGGCTTTTTTTGACTTTTAATTTTTGACTTTTAACTTCTAAATTTTCAATTCATGTTCAAAAAAATATTAATTGCCAACAGGGGAGAGATTGCACTCCGTATTATACGTACCTGCAGGGAAATGGGCATTCGTACAGTGGCAGTTTATTCAACAGCTGATAAGGAAAGTTTGCATGTAAAGTTTGCTGATGAAGCAGTTTGTATTGGCAAACCTGCCGGTGCTGATTCTTATTTAAATATTCCCAACATTATTGCTGCGGCTGAAATTACAAATGCTGATGCTATACATCCCGGTTATGGATTCTTAGCTGAGAATGCTCGGTTTGCTGAGATATGCGGACAAAACGGAATTAAATTCATTGGCCCTACGCCCGATAAGATTCGTTCGATGGGTGATAAAATCACAGCCAAAGAAACCATGATTAAAGCGGGTGTACCGGTTGTACCCGGCGGTGGAGGTTTATTGGAAAGTGTGGAGGAGGCAAAATCCATTGCCAAAGAAGTGGGCTATCCTGTAATCTTAAAAGCAACCGCAGGTGGTGGTGGTAAAGGAATGCGTGTTGTGTGGAATGAAGAAGAACTGGAACGAAATTATAATACAGCTAAACAGGAGGCGGGCGCATCGTTTAAAAATGATGGCATCTATATGGAAAAATTTGTGGAAGAACCACGCCATATTGAAATACAAGTAGCTGGTGACCGGTTTGGAACAGTATGCCATTTGAGTGAAAGAGATTGTTCGATTCAACGTCGTCATCAAAAACTTGTGGAAGAATCTCCTTCTCCTTTTATGACGCCTGAGTTACGTAAAGCCATGGGTGAAGCAGCAAAGAAAGCGGCCAGTGCTATTGGATATGAAAGTGTTGGTACAATTGAGTTTTTGGTTGATAAGCATCGCAACTTTTACTTTATGGAAATGAACACCCGCATACAGGTGGAGCATTGCGTAACAGAAGAGGTAACGAATTTTGATTTGATTAAAGAGCAGATATTAATTGCAGCAGGTGAAAAAATAAGCGGACTGGATTATGAACCTACAATGCATGCCATTGAATGCCGCATCAACGCTGAAGATCCATATAATGATTTTCGTCCCAGCCCCGGAAAGATTACTACGCTGCATACGCCGGGCGGGCATGGCATACGTATAGACTCTCATGTATATGCAGGTTATGTAATTCCGCCTTACTATGATTCTATGATTGCAAAGATCATTGCAGTGGCACGCACCCGTGAAGAAGCGATTAATACCATGAGCCGTGCATTAAGTGAATATGTTATTGAGGGAGTGAAGACAACTATTCCATTTCATCAGCAATTGATGAAAGATGAAAATTTTAGAAAAGGAAACTTTACAACCAAGTTCCTGGAAAGCTTTAAAATGAAATAAAAAAATCCCGCTGTTAAAGCGGGATTTTTTTTGCATGTCTGTTTAATGTAACTAAGTATTGATAATTACTTTTTACTCAAGGTATTCAAAAAAGAAACCCCCGAAGACTCGGGGGTTTGTACGATTGCTTGCTATAAAAAAAACTATCTTAAGAATAATAATTCTCTGTACTTGGGCAGGTACCAGCTTGCATCATCTACCAGCAGTTCCAGTTTGTCAACATGGTAGCGGATTTCATCAAAGTACTTTCCTTTTACTTCATCGCAATACGCAATGGCCATTGCTCTTGTGCCGCTTGTATTGTTGGCTTTCTTACGTGCTTCAATCATTTTTTCAACCAGGTCGCTCACTTTATTGATGTGCTCTGAAATTTTTACGAGTATTTGTTTTTGATTGGCATAAGAAGCTTCATCAACCCCAATCTCTTTTAAGCCTTTCACGTTATTGATTAATATGTTTTGATACTTGATGGCGCCGGGTAAAATATGACTGGTGCAGAGTTCGCCCATAATACGTCCTTCAATCTGTACTTTCTTAATGTATTTTTCCAATTCAATTTCATGACGTGCTTCCAGCTCAGCATGGTTATAAACACCTGTGCTCTCAAACAGATCTTTAGCTTTTTTAGTAACCATTGCATCCAAAGCCAACGGTGTTGTTTTTACATTTGGCAATCCACGACGCTCAGCTTCTTCTGCCCATGCTTCACTGTAACCATCACCTTCAAACAAAACCTTCTTGCTTTCGTTGATGTAACGCTGCAACACATGCATTACTGCAATTTCTTTCTTGTCTCCTTTTTCAATAGCAGCATCTACTTCTTTTTTGAACTGAATCAGTGTTTCGGCCATAATCGCATTCAGCACTGTCATTGCATTAGCACAGTTGGCGCTTGAGCCCACTGCACGGAATTCAAATTTATTTCCTGTAAATGCAAAAGGAGAAGTACGGTTACGATCTGTATTATCTAAAAGTAATTCAGGAATGCTCTTATGTAAATCTAATTTTAAGATAGCTTCATCCTGTTCATCAAATTTATCTGTTACACGTTTTTCAAGTGCATCAAGTACTTCAGTTAAATATTTACCGATGAATACTGAAATGATAGCAGGAGGGGCTTCATTTGCACCCAAACGGTGATCATTGCCTGCGCTTGCAATTGAAGCTCTCAGTAATTCGGAATAAGTATCAACAGCACGTATTACATTCACAAAGAAAGTAAGGAACATGAGATTGGTTTTTGGCGTTTTACCTGGCGCTAATAAATTTACACCAGTATCAGTAGCCATACTCCAGTTGTTATGCTTACCACTTCCGTTGATGCCGGCAAATGGTTTTTCATGCATCAATACACGAAGATTATGACGCCGTGCAACACGGTCCATCACGTCCATCAACAAAGAGTTGTGATCAACTGCCACACTCACTTCTTCAAAAATAGGAGCACACTCAAACTGTGCAGGTGCTACTTCATTATGACGTGTGCGTAAAGGAATGCCAAGTTTGTATGATTCAGTTTCAAAATCACGCATGAAAGCATATACTCTTTCAGGAATAGAACCAAAATAATGATCTTCCAACTGCTGGCCTTTTGCAGGGGAGTGACCAAAGACAGTACGGCCACTCAATACTAAATCAGGGCGGGCATTAAATAATGCTTCATCTACTACAAAATATTCCTGTTCCCAGCCAAGAGTAGCAGTAACACGTGTTACGTTTTTATCAAAATAATTACAAACATCAACTGCACTTTTATTCAATGCTTCCAGAGATTTAAGCAACGGCCCTTTATAATCTAATAATTCACCGGTATAAGAAACAAAAATGGTAGGGATACATAATGTTTTTCCGCTGCCAGTTTCAAGAATGAATGCAGGCGAAGAAGGGTCCCATGCAGTATAACCACGTGCTTCAAATGTTGCACGTAAACCTCCACTGGGGAAAGAAGATGCATCAGGTTCCTGTTGTATTAATGCTGCACCGTCAAACTCTTCAATAGCAGTGCCATCACTTTTTAATGTAAAAAAGGAATCATGTTTTTCAGCCGTAGTGCCTGTTAATGGTTGAAACCAGTGTGTAAAGTGTGTCACACCTTTTGCTTCGGCCCATTGACGGATACCGCCTGAAATTTGATTGGCCATAGACCGGTCAATACGCTTACCACCTTTAACTGAGGCCTGTAAACTTTTATAAGCTTCATCGCTTAAATATTCACGTGCTGTTTTGAGGGTAAATACATTTTCACCAAAAATTCCTGTGATTTTAGT
>JBKCJY010000349.1:0-2128 GCA_046301455.1 Chitinophagaceae bacterium
TATGCAACTGTTCTTTCAATGAATCAATACCGCTGAATTTTACTTCGTTTCTTAAATGATGTTTGAGCCATACTTTTAAATGGCGGCCATAAATCTCTTCATCAAAATCAAAAATATTCACTTCAATCATACGGTTCAATCAATCAACGGTTGGTCTTGTACCAATATTCATCATGCCTTTGAGCATTCTTGTTTCACCTTCCAGCTGACAGGTTACTGCATACACACCATTACCCGGAACCAGTTTATCAGAATTATCCATTTGTAAATTGGCAGTAGGGTAGCCTATTGTTCTTCCAAGCTTATTTCCTTCAATCTCTACACCTTTAACAAAGTAATCGTATCCCAAAAATGCTTTTGCAAAAGCAACATCGCCGTTGAGCAATGCCTCTCTAATTTTAGTTGAACTGATGATGGCTTTGTTGATTAGCTCTTCATCAATTTCATGAACGGTGTAGTTGAACTGAGCAGCATATTGTTCCAGCAACCGGAAATCACCTTCACGTTTGTTACCAAACTTATGATCATAACCTATAATGATTTTGGCAGGATGAAATTTCTCAACCAGAAAATTCTCCACATACTGCAAAGCCGTTTGCTGCGAAAACTCTTTCGTGAAAGGAACAATCACCATATTGTTGATGCCCTGTTGTTTGAGCAGTTCAATTCGCTCATCCATAGTGGTGAGCTGCATTAAACTTTTTTCAGGCTGCACAATTTTACGTGGATGCGGGTTGAATGTGATGAGCACCGACTCGCCGCCTGTAGCCTTACTTTCAACCAGCAATTGCTGAATAATTTTCTGATGACCAAGGTGTACACCGTCAAACGTACCAATTGTAACAACGGCGTTCAAAAAAGGCGGCAGTGTATCTAAGTTTCTGTAAACCTTCATAAAGTGGGGCAAATGTACAAAAGGAAGGTGTATTGACTGTTAGTATATATTGTGTAGCTAAGAAGGTGAAGTTAACAGGAACACATAAATTTGCAACTCATTTCCATTATGAGCAATTCACTTTACAACCAGCGGGGCGTAAGTGCACAAAAAGAAGATGTGCACAAAGCCATTCAAAAATTAGACAAAGGACTTTTCCCGAATGCCTTCTGCAAAATTTATACTGATTATTTTACCAACGATGTTGATTGAGTGAGTGTGATGCATGCGGATGGTGCAGGCACAAAAAGTATTCTGGCGTATCTCTACTGGAAAGAAACCGGTGATGTAAGCGTGTGGAAAGGAATTGCACAGGATGCCGTAGTGATGAATCTTGATGATTTACTGTGTGTGGGTATTTATGACAATCTTTTATTTTCTTCCACAATTGACAGAAATAAATCAGTGATTCCCGGTGAAATTCTGGAAGCAGTGATTAATGGAACACAGGAATTGTTTGATACACTCAAGCAGTTTGGTGTAAACATTCATTATCTCGGTGGCGAAACAGCTGATGTGGGAGATGTGGTTCGTACCATTGCTGTTAACGGAACGATGGCAGCAAGATGGCCAAAGAACAAAATCATCAGTAATGATAAAATAAAACCCGGCGATGTTATTGTGGGGCTTGCCGGATTTGGCCGAGCGAATTATGAAACTTCGTATAACAGCGGAATTGCAAGCAATGGATTAACCAGTGCACGGCATGATGTACTCAGTAAATTTTATGCACAGCATTTTCCCGAAACTTTTGAACCAACGTTGAAAGATGAAGTGGTGTATATTGGCAAACACCGATTGACGGACGAAATAAAAACAGGCCAACAGTCAACAACAATCGGCCAACTTATTTTATCTCCCACAAGAACTTTTGCACCGGTGCTCAAAGAAATTTTAGTAAACCATTTTGATGCAGTTCACGGCCTCATTCATTGCAGCGGTGGCGGGCAAACAAAATGTCTGAAATATTTACCATCGGCAATGAAAGTGGTAAAAGATAATTTATTTACTCCGCCAGTAATTTTTGATTTGATACAGGAAGCCAGTGGTGCTGATGCACGTGAAATGTACCAGGTTTTTAACATGGGTACAAGGCTGGAGATTTATACAGATGAAAAAAGCGCTGCACAATTTATTTCCATTGCACAATCATTTGGCGTGGATGCACAGGTGATAGGAAGGGTGGAGGAGAGT
>JBKCJY010000350.1:0-17614 GCA_046301455.1 Chitinophagaceae bacterium
GTTACAATCCTGATTCACTTTTTAAACGATTGAAAAACAAGTTTATTTTAGTCAACAGTTTAAAAAGTAAAACCTAATTTAGGCTTTCTCGCAGCTTCTGCCAAAAAAAGTTTTGGAACTTACTGTAAAGCAAATGGTTAGAACAGTTTCTGTTTAACGTTTTAACTCTTGAATCTCCACAAAAATTAAGGACTAAAAATTTTGTGTACCCCATTAATTCTTTATTATTGCATCTTAACCACCTTTAAGTGGAACTATTAAATGAGTAAGAAAGTTTTATACACACTTGAGTTTCCTGTGAAATGTTCACCTGTTATTCTCTACGAATTTTTACTTAACCCCTCCAATTTACAGGAGTGGTTTGCAGATAAAGTGGATGAAAAAGACGGTATTTACATTTTTAGCTGGAACGGAACTGAAGAAAGGGCTGAACTTCTTGAAAAGGAAGAAAACAAATTTGTTCGCTTTCATTGGCTGCATGCACCTAAGGATGAATATTTTGAATTTCGTATTGAAAAAACGGAGATCTCCAATCAAACCATATTGATTGTAAAAGATTTTGCTGATAAAAAAGAAATCAAAGATCAAAGCCGTCTTTGGGAGTACCAGGTAAAAGATTTGTTTCACCGCCTGGGCAACTAAGCCACAATTATTTTCATAAGATTTTTGATGCTGCTTTCATAAAAAGCAAAACTTTCATTCCATTGCTGCAATGGATGTATTGCTGTAATTTTTATAATGTTTTTTGAAAACACATCTGTATCCGTGTGTATTAACTGCATGCTTTCATGTACATGATGATTCCATTCTTCATCTGTTGCATTTAAATACCATCCGTTCAGTTCATGGTGTTTTATTGCTGCATCAATACGCTGCGCATACTGTTGTTTGTACACTCCTTTTAAATGAAGGGTACAACTAAAGTAATTTCCCCACCAAAAAAAACTCCTCACTGCAAACACATCTTCCCTGCTGAAACAACGGGGATAATCCAACATAACATAAGGCAAACCTTCATAGTTTTCTCCTTTTGAAATTTTGGGAGCAAGTGCTGTTAGTGCTGAAGGTAATTGCTGCATGTGTTGATGCTGCTGATACAGCTGGCTTACATCACCAAAGAGGTTATAAACCTTCGCAATGATTTGGGTCTTTGTTAAAATCCAAACGGGGTCAGTAACCAATTGCAACTCAAAAGCTGAAAGACTTACATTTGCCTTTTCCTGCATAAGCGTATTTACTTGTGATTAAAAAGTTAGACAAACTTATTATAAAAGCATTTATCGGACCGTTCCTGGCAACGTTCTTTATTGCTATGTTCATATTGGTGATACAGTTCTTCTGGCTGTACATTGATGATTTTGTGGGAAAAGGAGTGGATGTCATCACACTATTAAAATTTATATCTTATGTAAGTGCTACCATTGTACCGCTTGCATTACCACTCGGCATATTGCTTTCATCCATCATGACCTTTGGCAACCTGGGCGAAACATTTGAACTGGTGGCCATCAAGAGTGCAGGCATTCCGCTCATTCGTTTTATGCGGCCTTTGTTTGTTACTTCCTTTTTACTGGCGATCGTTGCTTTCATGTTTGCCAACTATATGATTCCTGTTGCTGAACTTAAAATGCGAACACTGCTGTATGATATTCGTGTGGCCAAGCCTGCGTTTGATATTAAAGAAGGTGTGTTTTATAATAAGCTGGATGGCTATACTATTAAAATCGGCAGCAAAGAAAAAGACTCCATCATCCGCAACATTGTAATTTATGAACATACTTACGCCTTGCAGGATAATATTATTGTAGCTGAAGAAGGCACCATGCGTGTGTCGCCCGATCAGCGTTTTCTTTTCTTCAACTTACGAAACGGATGGCGCAACCAGGAAAAAGGACCACCCGGCACCATCAATACAGATTATTACCGTTTAGGTTTTAAAGAATATCAAAAAGTATTTGACCTCAGTTCATTTAAATTAACCAAGAGTGCCGACTCAACCTTTAAGAACTACTATAAAATGCTGAGCTTTCAACAACTCACACGTGTAGTGGATTCCATGAGAAAAAGAACAGACTCTGTTCAGTTTCGTGCGCAGCGTGACTATGCGGCTGTAACGCCTTTCAACTTTAACGACAGTATATTGGCCAAAAAACCGGACTCGACTTATACTTTTAAAAATGTAAAAGAACTGGTGGCTGATACGATAAGAACGCTTGTTTATAATACCGTTTCAAACAAAGCCAATTCCTTTAAAAGCCAGGTGGAATTTCTGAGCATTGATTACCTGGAGCAAAAAAAACAAATCCGTTTACATGATCTGGAGAGGCACCGCAAATTTGCATTGTCACTTGCCTGTATGGTTTTGTTTTTAATTGGAGCACCATTAGGTTCCATCATCCGTAAAGGAGGTATTGGTTTGCCATTGGTGATATCTGTTTTATTCTTTATCGTTTTTCATATTACTAATACTACGGGTGAAAAAATGGTAAAGGAAGATGTATTGGCACCCGGCGTTGGAATGTGGTTAAGTACATTTTTACTGATACCCATTGGCTGCTTTCTCACGTATAAGGCCATGAAAGATTCTCAACTCTTCAATGCGGAGTATTATTACCGCATCTTCAGAAAGCTGAAACTGGACCGCTGGATGAAAGAAAAACAAAAGCTTTGATTGCAGGTTTGATTGTAACTTCATCGTACAATTAAACATCATGGCAACTACATTTTCACGCAAGCAATTTTTGCAACAATCAGCAAAAACAACGTTAGCCGTTTCACTCACATCTTTTGCAGGAAGTGATTTGATTGCAGGATGTGCATCAGCAAAAGTACTAAGCAGCATGCCAACTGTTACAGGCTTTGAACAAGCTCCACTACCCTATGCCTACACGGCACTGGAACCGGTAATTGATGCGTTGACCATGGAAATTCATTACAGCAAACATGCAAGTGCTTATGCAAAGAATGCAAAAGATGCAGCCGTGGCTGAGAAGGTTGATATGAGCAAACCCATTGAAGAGGTATTAATGAGCATCTCCAAATACTCCGCCAAGATGCGCAACAATGCAGGCGGACATTACAATCATGAACTGTTCTGGAAATGTATGCAACCGGGCGGCACTATTGTAAACACCAACTTACAGAAAGCATTGGTGGCTTCTTTTGGAAGTGTAGAAGCATTTAAGACACAGTTTGCTGATGCCGGTAAAAACCGTTTCGGCAGCGGATGGGCATGGCTCTATGCAACAAAAGACAAACAATTGAAAATAGGTTCTACTCCCAACCAGGATAATCCGTTGATGGATGTAAGTGATATTAAAGGAACGCCATTACTCGGCCTTGATGTGTGGGAACATGCCTACTATCTCAAATACCAGAACCGCCGTGCAGATTATATTACGGAATGGTGGAGGGTTGTGAACTGGGATCTTGTACAACAACGTTTTGAAGCATTGTAATATGAAGAAAGCTGAACTGCTGCTCCTTACTTTATTCATCGGCACTATAGCCATGATCGGTGTGATGCGTATGCATGGCGCTGACCTTATTACACCTGTGAGCAAAGCAGGCATTGTAAGTTTAGAGCTTGCCAAAACAAAGGAGCAGTCAACCATCATCATCAATCAATGGAAAGAAGATGGTGTGCTTCAACTGTCCATCAACAATACCTATATTGATTTTGTATTCATTCTCTTCTATGCATTGTTTCTGTATGCATTTGGTTTCTTCATCAGCTACAAACAAAAAGCGGGAGCAGCCAAAATATCACGCACACTGGCAATGGCTGCATTAGCTGCAGGATTGTGTGATGTGATTGAAAATTATTTTATGCTGCAAATGCTGGAGGGAGCTGTAACTGCAACCTTCGCCCTTCTCAGTTGGCTCTTTGCGGTAATAAAGTTTGGATTATTGATGGCAGTTATTCTCTGGAGCTTACTCAACCTGCATGTTGTGTTTCGTAAAAAGTAATCCTCCCCTTTTTTCTCCGTGTCCTTAGTGTGCTCCGTTTCTCCGTGTTGAAATGTATTCCCCGTGTTGAAAAAAAACAGAACCCCCTAAAATAGTCGCAGCCCCTGTCGGTAACATCTTCACATTGGCAAGCAGGAAGTAGAACCGGCAGAGGCTGCTATTAAAATTGAATCACAAAAGTAAACGATGAACTGCATCGGATGTTGCGGGACTTATTCACAATACATTCTTTTCACAAAGCCTTAACCATGTGTTGCGTTGTATTAGCCGTAAACATGATGTACTTCATCATATCGTTTCTATGAATGCACTACTTTCGCAGCACACATTTATTTCTCTAACTTCAAATAACCTTGACTATGCAAGCGTGGAAAGATTATCAGCAACAGCACAAAGACCGTTTTCTCAATGAATTATTAGAACTCCTGCGCAGTCCCTCCATCAGCGCCAAAACAGAAAACAAAGCAGATATGATTGCCTGTGCCGAAGCAGTAAAAACAAGATTGCTCGAAGCCGGTGCAGATACCGTAACCATCTACCCCACCGCAGGCCATCCTATTGTGTATGGCGAAAAGATCATTGATGCTTCCAAACCAACGGTGTTGGTGTACGGGCATTATGATGTGCAGCCTGCTGATCCGTTGAACTTATGGAACAGTCCGCCGTTTGAACCCGAGATCAAAGACGGTAAGATCTATGCACGTGGCAGTTGTGATGATAAGGGACAGTTCTACATGCATGTAAAAGCATTGGAAACCATGGTGCAAACCAACAGCCTCACCACCAATATTAAATTCTGTATTGAAGGTGAAGAAGAAGTGGGCAGCCCCAACCTGGCTACGTTTGTAAAAGCCAATAAAGAATTATTAAAAGCAGATGTGATCCTCATAAGCGATACGGCCATGCTGAGCATGGAAAACCCATCCCTTGATATTGGCGTACGTGGATTGAGTTATATTGAAGTGGAAGTAACGGGCCCCAACCGTGACCTGCACAGTGGTGTATATGGTGGTGCCGTGGCTAATCCAATAACCATGCTGGCAAAGATGATTGCAAGCTGTCATGATGAGAACAACCATATTACCATTCCCGGTTTTTATGATGATGTGGTGGTGGCTACGGAAGCAGAACGCACATTGATGGCTGCTGCTCCTTTTGATGCAAAAGAATATGCAACTGATTTAGGTGTAACAGCATTGTGGGGTGAAAAAGGATTCAGCACCAATGAGCGCACCGGCATACGCCCTACCATTGAACTCAACGGCATCTGGGGTGGTTACACAGGCGAAGGTGCCAAAACAGTGTTGCCTTCTAAAGCCTATGCAAAAATCTCTGCACGCCTCGTGCCCAATCAATCCAGCGAAAAGATTACAGAGAAGTTGCTCCACTATTTCCAAAGCATTGCACCCGCAGGTGTTACGGTAAAAGCCAGTGAACATCATGGTGGTGAACCCTACATGACACCCATTGACAGTAAAGGCTACCGGGCAGCCGCAGCCGCAATTAAAGATACGTTTGGCAAAGACCCTATTCCTGTACGTGGCGGTGGCAGTATTCCTATTTGTGCATTGTTTGAAAAAGAGCTGGGTGTAAAGATCGTGTTCATGGGATTTGGACTGGACAGTGATAACCTGCACAGCCCCAATGAGAAGTATGACATCTTTAACTTTTACAAAGGCATTGAAACTATACCGTATTTTCATCAGCATTTTGCAGCGATGTAAGATTGTAAACACGGAGATACGGAAGAACAGAGAAGCACAGATGAAGAGTCTGTGCTTTTTTTATTGGATGAGGTGCGGCCACAGATTGCACAAATGAACACAGATGAAAAGGCAATGATTTTGTGGCCACAGATTGCACGGATGAACACAGATGAAAGGCAATAATTGGGTTGCCACGAATTGCACGAATGAGGAAGCGGGGATTTAATGTATTTGATGCACTCCCCATGCTCTCTCTATGCACTCTGTATGCTCTCTTTATGCTTGTGCTATGCTTGCGGGAAGAGTGATGAGTGAGGAGAGATGAGAGATGAGTGGGTTGAGAAGTTTAGAGGTTGAGGGGTTTAGAAGGGAACGTAAGGACACATAACGGCATGTAACGGCATGTAAGAGAACATAACGGAACAGAACGGCGTGTAAGGGCATGAAAGGGAATGAAACGGAACGTAACTAAATGAACTGTGGGCTTATGGTGGAAAGTGGCTGGAAGGGACCTGCTGCCATGGTGGAAGGAAGGTGGAAGGGGCCGGCAGTAAGAGTGTGCGAACGGTGAAGATTTTTGAGATACTGCATTATTGAAACCTGAATGTTTTTTACAACCACCGGTTATACTTTTAAAAAACTGTTGTATTTATTTGAATAATAAATAGCTGCGTTCCCTTCCCTAACGATTAATAATCACTCACGTTCTAAGGCGATGTTTCAGATGGCCCGTGCGCTGATTGGAGGAGCTCGCAGTATTA
Source organism: Chitinophagaceae bacterium (assembly GCA_046301455.1). Lineage (GTDB taxonomy): Bacteria > Bacteroidota > Bacteroidia > Chitinophagales > Chitinophagaceae > Lacibacter. The sequence goes on from JBKCJY010000350.1 coordinate 6,437, forward strand.
CGTTGACAGATGTACGTTATACATTCATCTCGCCGAGTCCTGCCGCCAACACACAAGGCTCTTTGCAGAGACATCGACTATGAATATTTTTTTGAAGAAAGTGCTTGATTCATTTGTAAGCAATTGTTATTTTCACTTAGCGGAGAAAGATAACGTTCCGTTATGGGCAAACTCTAAACGACTAAAATGAGAAAATATATTATACTAACTTTTTTGCTATTTCCCTTGACAATTTTTTGCCAGACGTTTCAGCTTGATAAAAGAAGGTGGCATGACTTTGAAGGTAAACTTGGGGAAAATGATATTCAGCTATCTATTTATCTTCTTGACAGCGGACAATTAAATGGAAATTATTGTTATAAAAAGAATGAAAATAAAATTAAATTTCTCGGTCAAATTACTGATGATAAAATTGAATTGTCAGAGTCTCTTAATGAAAGAACAAAAGGATATTTTAAAGGTAAAATCTTAACAGACAGTTTAGACTGGTTTGAAGGCACGTGGTGGGATAGCGCAGGTAAGAGAAAATTACATTTCAAATTAAGACTTAGCTCCATTTGCAGTGGTCTCCCTGACAATCGCTATTCAGATTTATATGGGACTGATGAGGATGTGGAGCGGTTTATGAAACGTATCAAAGCATCCGTTTTAAATAACGACAAAGAATGGTTAGCAAATCATATTAATTATCCGATAAACACAACAATTTACCGAGGCAAGAAAATTACAATTAAGAACAAGAAACAATTAATTGACAACTTTGAACAAATATTTCATAGAGAATTTAAGAGTAAAATTAAATCTTCGTGTGTTTGTAATATGTTTAATAATTATCTAGGGGTAATGTTTGATAAGGGGCTATTATGGATTAATAATAAACCAAATTCAACGAAGGATAAATTTAGATACAACATAACTGTAATAAATAACTAAGTGAACAAAAGGGCTGCCCCCACTGGTACAAGCGTCTCGCTTGTACCATAATTCAAAAAAGGTCAATTCAATCCCAGCGCCCCCCCCCGTACCCCTGGATGATGGCACTTTTCATCGTTTTGCTAAACATCGAATGTTCAGCAATCTTTATCTGTTATAAACTATAGCAGCACAGTTTTACACAAGCCTGAGTTGATTAAAGATATCTACATTTGTTTCTCTTAAAACGTTTCCATGATTTCAAAAGATCCACTACACGGCAAAACTTTAGAAGCCATACTTAATGAGCTGGTAGCATATTACGGGTGGGAACGTATGGGCGAGCGCATTCGCATCAACTGCTTTAACAGTAACCCCAGCATAAAATCGAGTCTTACTTTTTTACGTAAAACTCCCTGGGCCAGAAAAAAGGTGGAGAATATGTACATCCAAATGATCAGCAAATAGCAAAAGAACACATCAATGAAAGCATCCACCATCAGCGAATTAAAACAGGAGTTGGTAAGCCTGCCGGCACCCCAACTTACTGAGCTTTGTTTACGGCTGGCCCGATTTAAAAAAGAAAATAAAGAACTGCTTACGTATCTGCTCTTTGAAGCACATGATACCAATGGCTACATTCAAAGTGTAAAGGATGAAATAGCAACACAATTTGCAGGACTGAACCAAAGCAATGTGTATTTGATAAAAAAAAGCCTGCGCAAAATTCTCCGCATCACCAATAAATACATCCGTTACAGCGGGTTGCCCATTGTTGAGATTGAATTGTTGCTCTATTTCTGCAGCAGCATGACGGAACTGAATGTTTCCATCAACAGCAATCAAATCCTGCTCAACATTTATAAAAATCAAATAAAGAAAACGGAACAAGCCATTGCCGGGCTGCACGAAGATTTGCAGTATGATTATCTCAAAGCATTAAAAAAAGCAAAAGAAAGTTGATCACCTGTTTAACTTTGTCTTACTGGTTGATATCCTCATCAACCACATCAGTGCCATCATCATTTCGGTTGGTGAAGAGACCAAAACGATAAAGTAAACTTATACTAAATGAGCTTGAATTTTAGATTATTTGAAGTATGGCCATGCAACAATTTCCTGTGTTTCTTTTTTGCCTCATGAAGAGAGAGCACAGCTAAAAAAGAAACAATAAATTTGATTCATTTGGAAAATCGCCAAAATTTAAACCACTACTTACTTATATTTAAGTAATGAAACAAATAATACTTCTAAGTTCATTTTTATTTTGGCTTGCATGTAATAATTCACCCGGCTTTAAAAAAACGGCAGATACAATGCAAAAAACGGCAGATACGGTAACCATATTTTTTTTTAATGCCTCTTTGCCTCCAGAAAAACAGTTCTTTTCAACAATAAAATTGTTTAAGTATGCATATGCGGGAAAAACAGAATTTGGCGATTCATCAAAAGGGTCTATCGAAACAAAAGGTACTTTAGAGAAAGATTTTTGGACAGATGTGAGTACTTTTTCGCCAGAAAAACTAATTGACCAAAGCCAGGAAGACGGAGAGTGCTTTACAGTTTATTATACCTGTAAGGATAGTGTATACGTTGACTACAGGACAACTCTTTCGGATAAAGAAAGAAAACTGATTTCACTAATAAAGCAAAATTAATTGCAGGGGGCGGATTGAGGAGCTGGAATACTCTCCTAACCTACACAGTATTAGATGATATGAAATTAAAACTTGGTTTTTATATTATTAAATACCATCTATAATTAAATTTATAACAGAAGCCATTCTAATTACTTAATAAAAAATGCAATCAAGAAGTAAAAACAGCTATGAAACTCTTATTTACGATTTTTTAAAATATGATATTTTAGTTGCGTGTCCAACCTGTTCAAAAAAAGCAATCATTAAAACCGGAGGTTTCGCATTTAAAAATATTGTAGAAAGTGAGATAAAAGTAATATGCACAAACTGCGGTTATAATAAACGATTTGCAGAAAAACCAACCTCTATTTTATATACTTCGAAATACAAAACGGTCAAGGGGAGATATTATCTTTTAGGTGGGCCAATTGACCCGTTTTTTTATTTACAACTATGGTTAAAAACAGAATTTGAGGGCCAAACTTTATGGGCTTACAATTTTCAACATCTTACTTTCTTAAGAGGCCATATTGAAGCTAGTCTAAGGGAGCGTAAAAGAGAGGTGTTTTCTAATAAAAGTATTGGAAGCCGTTTGCCAAAGTGGATGACCTCTAAGAAAAACAGAGAATCAGTCTTAAAAAAGATTTTTGAATTAGAAAATAAATAGTGTTTTTTAGCGCTTCACTTGAAATAGATAAGTTGAATTGATGAGTAACATATTTTGAATTGACATTAGTCATTCAGTTGCTTTGTGCCGCTATTTAATTTGGAGGTACGGATACATAACACTGCTGCTGAGATGCAAATGGCGCAATATTGTAACATGTTTCGTGTGCGTCTGTTTTAAGAACATATTTCCTGATTGTAGTAACGGTATTATAACTCAATCGGTTATTTGGAAAAAATATTGGTACTTATGAACTTATATATTCATCAATGATTAAAATTGGCATAAAGTATGCACTACCTGTAAATCAATTACAACAGGTGATCATATGACCGATTAATGAAACAAAATAAAATTGAAAAAAGTAATACGATGGCAGATTTTATTACTGCTGCAGGTATTTGGTAATGCACAGGCGCAGTTTTCTGTACCTCCGGTTGTTTATCACTGTGATGTAAACAATGATGGGTTTGAAGACATATGGATTGAAACTTATACTAATTCTAAGCAAGTATCCACAAAAGAACAGCACCGAATAATCACTCGTCATTTTTTTTACGGGCATGCCAATGGCATTGGTACTGTGCCCGATCGTGTTTATTCTATTTCAACTCCACTCACTGCATATAAAAAAACAGAATGCACAGATGTGAACCGTGATGGCATTCCTGATTCTGCGGTTACAAAAGGCAGTACGGTATTGCTTTATGCAGGATCGAAGAACGGCTACTCTTCAATTCCGACTGTCATGTACAAATTGAATATACCTGATCAAAAAGAATGGACCTCGTTCTTTTATGATTACAATGGAGATGATGTTACAGATTTAATAATCTGTACTTTTCATCCCCTTCATAATTTATCAACTGTTACCAAAAAAGAAATAAGATGGCAGGTAGTACCGGGCCTGCTGAGTGGTTGGAGTGACCATGCGATTGATATACCGGAATTAAACAACAAAGATGTTTCGTTCCTGCAGGGTAATGATTTTAACCATGATGGGAGAGAAGATCTTTTTTTGATATATATGGATGCATCGCTTCATCTATGCAATGAAATGTGGATGGGCTGTGGAGAGGGTGCCCCGTATAAAAAAGCATGGAAGCGTTGGAAGATACCGGTTATGGGTGGCAAGGATTACAAATTTACACAAGGGGGTGATGTTAATGGTGACGGACAAACTGATTTGCTTGTATTAAAACGAATTTCCAAAAGAGAGGCAAGAAGGCAGCATACTACACCCAATCAGATACTTTTTTATACAGGTACCAAGGAAGGTTTAAGTGATACTCCTTTTTGTGTGCTGTCACTGAATCAAACTGATCCCTTTTATTATTATTCCGTAAACGTGCTTGGTGCGGTTGATGTTAATGGTGACGGATTTGAGGATTGTATTCTAAGCGGTAGTGACAGCACCTATATGATCGTATGGGGTGGTGCTCAAATGCTATCTGTTACAACATATCCTTTTAGTGAATACATAAAGGAAGCCATAACGGAATCCCCCACTTACCGTACAGCAGGTGATGTAAACAGTGATGGAATGGATGATCTGATTCTTTTTTATAAGAACAGGTCCTGGGTTTTATACGGAACCAAAACAAAACAATTGAAAGGTGCGGAATTGCAATTAAAATAGGTGATCTGTTTGAGTATATCCTTTTGACAGGGTAGTCAACTAATCTTAAAAGAATAATGCAAACCGAAGTTTGGTTATTCGATTTCTGCTATAATTTTTACATAGTGTTCATAAATGTTCATAAACTAAGCAAAGCTTTCGCTGTACTTATTTATGATTTATTTTTCTCATCTTCCACCGGGCGGGCACTTTTCCTTTAAGAATGCTGTATACAATTTGCTCAAATGCTGATAGGTACCCTGCCCTTCGCTGATGCTGTGCGTACGGTTAGGATAAGGCATGAACTGAAATAGTTTGCCATATTTAATTAATTCATTCACCAATACCTCTGCATTGCTGTAATGCACATTATCATCACCTGTACCATGGATGTACAATAAATTTCCTTTTAAGTTTTTTGCATAGGTAATGGGTGAGCCTTTTATAAAGTCATCCCCGTTCTCCTGCGGAATACCCATGTAACGTTCTTGGTAAATATTATCATAATTCAATTGGTTACCCACTGCAGCAATAGAAATTCCTGTTTGAAAAATGTTTGGATATTGAAATAACAAATGCAAAGTGGTAGAACCACCACCGCTCCATCCCCAGCAGGCAACACGACTTGCATCTAAATTTTTATTTTGCTCCAACAATTTCTTCATACCCATTGCCTGGTCACGAATATTGATGCGGCCAATCTGTTTGTAGATGCTTTTACGCCATGCAGCACCTTTTAAGGTTGGCGTACCACGGTTGTTGAAGCTTACATAAAAATATCCGTCCTTACTCATATCACCGCTATATAAATAATTATTACCGGCGTAAAAATTATCTTCAACGGTAGTGGCAGCAGGTTCGCTATACACATACAATACAACCGGATATTTTTTGGTACTATCAAAATTCAAAGGCTTGGTGATCCATCCATCCATAGTAACACCATCTTCAGTTGTGATGGTAAAGAATTCAAGATTGTCACGGCGTGCAGGTTTTATTTTCATCAATAAATCATCACCGGCTACAGGTTTATGATTAGGAAAACTCAGGATTTGGGACGAAGGCACGACACTACGACTTGTAAAACTGTGCATACCATATTTACCACCAGGGGAAAGTTCATAGGTATTGGTGCCGACATAACCTGCAGGTGTTACACGAACTGCTTTGCTTTTCCCATCCATTTTTACTTTAAAGAGATAACGTTGTGTTGCGTTATCAGGCGATGCTGTGAAATACAATTCATTTATTGTTTCATCCCATGCATTGATGGTTTCAATATCATAATTGCCGATGGTGAGCAGGGTTTCTTTTCCATCACGAGTTATTTTATACGCATGACGCCATCCATCTTTTTCACTCACCCATAAAAATTCATGTCCACCTTTTAAGAACTCCCAACCACGTGGATCATCATCATTCCAGCGGCTTTTAATATCAATCCATGCACTGTCTGTTTCATTATAGAATGCATTTGCTGATCCGTTTGTTGCATTACAGAAATATAAAGTGCTTTGGTTTTGTTTGCGGTTGAGTTGTTGCACAATCAATTCATCTGCACCACTCCACTCCATACGTGGCAAATAATTATTGGCCGCATCGCCCGGGATATTCATCCATGTTGTTTTACCATCAGCAACAGTTACAACTCCAATTTTTACAGGTGATGGTTGTTCACCCACTTTTGGATATTCTACAGGAATAACTTTTGAATAATTACTGTCTGTTGTATTGAGCATATAGTAATCACGAATTTTGTTGGCATCTACCTGCCAGTATGCAATACGTTTACCATCTGCACTCCAGCGGAACCCATCCCGGCAGCCAAACTCTTCTTCATACACCCAATCAAATGTACCATTGATGAGTTTCGGAGTGTTATTGGTTGATGTAACTGCACTTGCTGTTCCTGTTGCAATGTCTTCCACATAAATATTGTTTTGCGAAACATAGGCGACCTGTTTTCCATCAGGAGAAAGCTTTGCATACAATAAACTCTGGGCAGGCCTGTCTTTACCGATTTGTTTTATTGATTTGGAAACAACATCATACAACCAATAATCGCCTTTGGTATTGTAACGCCACACACGTGCAGTATTGGTGAAGATGAGAACTTGCTGCTCATTTGTACTTACTTCAAAATCTTTCATTGTAATTGACCTTGCATTTTGCTTTAAAATATCTGAAGGTACCAATGTGATTTGCTGTCCGGTTTTGAGCATCGTCTTCACTACAGCACCATTTTCATTCTCATACATAGCAGCACCGTCTTTGGTCCATTTGATTTTATCAGCTTTGAACTGAGCACTGGAAAAAAGACCAAGCGTTAACAAACAAAAACCAAGAAAGAAAGATTTCATATACAATAATTAAGACATCGAATATAATCAAAACCAATCTTGTAATTTGCAGTTGTTATGGAAGGAAAAGAAAAACCTCGTTTGGATAAATACCTCTGGGCTATCCGTCTCTTTAAAACACGAAGTCAGGCTGGCGATGCCTGTGACAAAGGCAAAGTGAAATACAACGGTGATGCGTGCAAAGCATCAAAACAGGTGAGCATTGGTGATGAATATGAAATAAAAACAGAAGCCAAGCGCTTGCGCATTAAAGTAACCGGACTTTTAGAAAAACGTGTGCAGTACAGCGAAGCCATTAAATACTATTTAGATATTACTCCCGCTGAAGAACTGGATCGTGTACAATTTATTGCCTCTTCTTTTCATACGGGCAAACGCCTGAGCAAAGTAGGAAGACCCACGAAGAAAGAAAGAAGAGATTTGGATGGGTTTATGGAGTAGTGCTGTTTATCTTTGCTTGTATGCACATTCACATTATTTCTGTTGTTCCTGAGTTATTAGAGAGCCCGCTCAATCATTCCATCATGAAAAGGGCACAGGAGAAAGGTTTGCTTACTGTAACTGTTCATCACCTGCGCAAATGGGCTGTGAATGAATACGGGCAGGTAGATGACTATCAATACGGCGGTGGTGCAGGTATGGTGATGATGTGCGAACCACTTGCCAAAGCAATTGACGAACTGCAGGAGGAAAAAAAGTTTGATGAAATTATTTACCTCACACCCGACGGTGAACGATTGAACCAACGAATAGCTAACCAACTTTCACTCAAAGAAAATATTTTGCTTATTTGCGGTCATTACAAAGGCATTGATGAACGCATCCGCCAATTGTATGTAACCAAAGAAATTTCGATTGGTGATTATGTTTTGAGCGGAGGTGAATTGGGTGCAGCGGTGTTGGTTGATTGTATAGGCCGTTTAATTCCAGGTGTGTTGAATGATGAAACATCTGCACTGACTGATTCGTTCCAGGATAATTTATTAGCACCACCGGTTTATACAAGACCGGCTGAATTCCGTGATTTAAAAGTGCCGGATATTTTATTGAGCGGCGATTTAAAAAAAATTCAAGAATGGAGGCATGAGCAGGCAGTGCAACGCACACAAGAACGAAGACCTGATTTGCTGGATGAATAAAACAAAGAAGCCCCGCTATTGCCGGGGCTTCTTTGTTTAAGTTCTTTATGTTTTACTTCAATCCGATCACATTCAAACTCTTTTCACGAATGAGCTGATTGAACTTTGGTACATCTTCACTCACAATCTTTTTAAGTTTATTTAACTGTGCATCAGCCTGCGCACTCAGTTCTGCATAAAACTCTTTTGATTGTTTGCTTGGTGCTGCAACACCACTGTTTACCACATCAAACAATCCACTCATCTTATCGTTAATGCGGATGGGGAAGTTCAACGGGTCCTGTCCGCTCTTTGACTTTGTTTGATACAATGTTTCTTCAATAGCAGTGAGTTCTTTGGTAATAGCAGTTGCCATCTCTTTTACTTCTTTAGGGCAATCTTTGCCTTGCCTTGCAATGAACTCATTGATCTGTGTACGTAACGCACGGATGTCTTTAATACCTTTCTGTATTTCGTTGAACTTGTTTTGTATTGTCATTAAGAAGTTAAACTGTTCTTCATAATCAGCCTGTGATATTTTGTAGTTGGGATCTGCCACAATCGTGAAGGGCACTTCAGCAGAATCAGTTCCAACTTTTACCTTAGCATAATACGTACCCGGAGCGGCTGTAATAGCGCCGGGAGTACCCGTCCACAAAATCATTCCTTCAGTTGATTCAGCAGGCGGATAGTTCAAATCCCAGTTAAACTGATTTAAACCTTTACTTACTTCCAGTTTATTTTCTTTAGCATCTGTAGCAAATGTTTTAATCAGCTTTTTGTTTTTATCCATGATGGTGACAGATGCTTTGGTGCTGTCTGTTACATTAGCTGCATGAAAATTAATCACCACACCTGCGGGTGGATTAGCTCCTACATTACGTGGAGCACCGAAGAACCTTGAGAACGGACTTGCCTGTACACGCCATGCAGGATTTACATCAAACACGTGTAAATTTTTAGCTGCAACTTCAGCCTTTACCTGTTGCAATACACTCAAATCATCCAGCACATAAAAACTACGGCCTTGTGTTGCAATGATGAGATCGTTTTCTTTAATCGTCATATCTGTAATGGGAACAACAGGCATATTTAACTGAAACGGATTCCAGTTAGCTCCATCATCGAATGATATATACATTCCAAACTCTGTACCTGCATACAATAATCCTGCACGCTTATGATCTGCACGCATTGCTCTTGTAAAATGCATTTTGTTAATGCCATTGGTAATGAGTTTCCATGTTTTGCCGTAATCCTCTGTTTTGTAGATGTATGGTGTGTAATCATCTACTTTATATCTTGTGCCTACAAAATAAGCAGCACCTTTTTTAAACGGATCCACATCTACACAATTCCACATCATCCATTGCGGTGCATCTTTGGGAGTAACGTTTTCCCAGTTCTTACCGCCATCTTTACTTACATGTATCAAACCATCATCACTGCCTGTCCACAATAAATCCTTTTCAACAAAACTTTCTGTTGCAGTAAATATGGTACAGTAATATTCAACTGAAGTATTATCCTGAGTTATAGGGCCACCGCTTGATTTTTGTTTGCTCTTATCATTGGTTGTTAAATCCCCACTTAATGCAGTCCATGATTTTCCTTCATCTTCAGTTGAAAACAAAACATTACCTGCGGTATATAATTTTTTTGGATTGTGCGGCGAAAAGAAAATAGGGAAGTTCCATTGAAAGCGATACTTCTGTACATCAGCACCTGCACCCATAGGATTATCAGGCCATACATTTATAGCACGGTTCTCTCCTGTGCGGTGATCAAGACGTGATAAATAACCACCATAGTTACCACCATAAACAATTTCAGGATTATCAGGATCAGCCACTACATAGCCACTTTCACTTCCTGCAGTTGGTTGCCAATCCTGTTCAGTGATTCCCATTCCGGTTGTTCTGCTTTTAATACGTACTGTAGAATTATCCTGTTGTGCGCCAAGAATACGATAAGGAAAGCTGTTATCTGTACTTACACGATAAAACTGAGCTGTAGGTTGATTCATGTAGGTACTCCAGTTGTTACCACCGTCAAAGCTCACCTGTGCACCACCATCATCAGCCACAATCATACGATCGCCATTTTCAGGATCAATCCACAGATCATGATGATCACCATGTGGTGTTCTTAAACTTTGAAAAGTTCTGCCACCATCACGGCTACGCATAAAATTTACATTGGGACAATACACCACATCTGCATTTTTTGGGTCAACAAATACTTTGGTGTAATACCATGCACGTTGGCGGATGTTGTTATCACCACTCATCAGTTGCCATGTTTCACCGGCATCATCACTTCTGTACAAACCACCATTGGCGTTTTCAATGATGGCATAAATACGTTCGGTATTACTTGGTGCAAATGCAACACCTACAATACCCCATGTGCCTTTGGGTAAGCCTTTCTTTGCTGAAACATTGGTCCATGTTTCGCCTCCATCCGTTGATTTGTACAAACCACTTCCCTCACCACCACTTTCTAAACTATACGGAGTACGAATCAAACGCCACATACCTGCATATAATGTGTTAGGATTGCCGGGTTCTGTAACTAAATCGCTACAACCAGTTTGGTTGTTTACAAAGAGAACACGTTTCCAGTTTTTGCCGCCATCCACAGTTTTGTAAACACCACGTTCTTCATTGGGGCCAAACAAATGACCCATCACTGCAACAGTAACAACATCCGGATTTTTTGGATGTATTACAATACGTATGATATGTCGCCCATCCTTTAATCCAATATTTTTCCAGGTACGCCCGCCATCATCACTGCGCCACATACCACCGAGCCCTTCACTCACATTACCACGCATGGTGTTTTCACCTTCGCCCACATA
>JBKCJY010000351.1:0-1149 GCA_046301455.1 Chitinophagaceae bacterium
CCCAATTGCAAACAGCAACATCATCCCAACTATTTTCTCAATCATCCGTATTTTCATTTCTTCTTGAATTGATACCACACAGGTGTTGCATTGTTCACCAGAAATACATAGTTTGTTTGATTTTGATAACTGAATGAAATAATATCTCTTGTTTGTCCCGGCACATTGATACCTGTTGCATTCATCGGCAATGCTGTAAAGCCGCCTTTTTTATCATTGATTAGCACATGCCCATAGCTGGCATCAAGGCGACAAAGCTGCGGAAGTAAATCAAAAAAGTTACCCGCCATGAGCAAATCAGTATAGCCATCATTATTTACATCTGTTACATCAATGGCATTTACACTTGAAAGCTGTACCTCCATTGGTAATGCTTTTAACACAAATAAACCTTTGCCATTGTTATATGCAATACTTGTAGATGAATAATTCACTGTGAGCTTTTGTGCCTTACTGAGGTTGCTGCCAAACAAATCCTGTACTGTTTTCTTTGCGTAATCCTGATGTTTAAGATTTTGTTTTTTGAGCAAAGGAATCTGATCTGCCATTTCTCTTCGCATGAACACAGGTACTTCTTTATTATTAACGGTTCTGCTTAAAACTTTCTCGGGCAAACCGTTTTGATCAAAATCATATTCATACAAAGCTGAAGGCTTTTGATCATTTACCTGTAAATAAAAATTCTCACCAATGTTTCCAAAAATTAAATCCAAGTCTCCGTCTTTATCAACATCAGCCACTTTCATTGTTTGCCACCAGCCATAATATTTTTCAAGACCTGTAGTTTTTATTTCTTCCGCTTTTGTTTTGCTGATACTGAAAATGCGGGTGTACATCCAGTCACCGGTAACAATGAGTTCCTGTTTACCATCGCCATTAATATCTGCAACTGCAGAAGCAGTTATCATTCCCAATGTTTGAAATGCAGGTGCAATATTGACTGTAACATCCTCAAACGTTCCATTGCCTTTATTCTTTAACAAAAAGCTCTGCGGTGTTTGTCCATATGACTGCGGTACACTTCTGCTGCCAACAAATAAATCCATGAATCCATCTTCATTGTAATCCAGTAAAGATACAGAGCCGCAATTGGCGAGTGATGGTGGAATAGCGCCACGGTTGAGTGTGAACATCCCTTTACCATCATTG